>NZ_JAFQQZ010000013.1 GCF_017410345.1 Methanobrevibacter sp. | reverse complement strand
TGAATAAAAATTATTAATCATTAAAATTATTAGTTAAATGAATCTTAAAATACTCTGATGATTTAAAATTAATTTAACAATAATTTCTATCTGTCTAACACTTAATTATATATTAAATATATTATTTAAAATTGTGTATTGAAAGGATTAAGTATTCTGAAAAATTTGAAAAAATTCATGTGAAAATAAAATATAAAACTAATGTATAAATAAAATAAAAAAGATATACATATAATACTATAAGATAATGTATGATTTACTTATACTAATTTACTTATATCTGTTCTATTGTTTGCATATATGTGAACCATAGAACTACTTCAATATTTAAGATAAAGATTAATTCGGTGACAAAAATGAAAGAAATAACAGCAATATTGCTTATTCTCATAGCACTTATTGGGATCATATCCATAATAATTGTTAAGATATATTACAGAGATAAGGAAAAAGATGATGAAGAAGAGAAACTGGAAGAATTTATCAACAGCACAAAGGCTGACTATGACAATGAAAAACGCAGAAGAACCAGAAAGGCCAGAAACAGAAACCGCGCTAACTTAAGTGAAGCCCAATTATATGCAAACACTATTGATGATGTTGAAAATGGAGAGGTAGGTGGAACAACCGCTTTGCTCAGACAAAGAGCAAAGGCAATGGAAGAAGCTCCTAAAAAACAAGCTAGAAAAGTAAGAAGACCTCAAGCTGAACCTGTTGCTAAGGTTCCTAGAACCCCTGAAAGAGTTCAAACTCAAATGAATCAGGAAGAAGAGGTCAAATCCTTCCAAGAACCTATCAAACCGGAACATACTGCTGCTATCAACAGTGCAAAGCAAGCAGCAGAGCAACCTAAACCTCGCCAAGTTCCAATGACTGAAAAGCAAAAGGAATTCATTGCAAGCGAATCAAACAAATTGGTTGTTGAAGATGCTGGTGAAGGCACTGTAAAAGTGGTTAAATCCGTCAAACCAGCTGAAACCATTGAAGAGATGAAAGAATCTGCAAAGATTGAAGATGCAGTGAAAGAAGAAATTAAAGAGACTGCAGAAACTGAAGTTGAAGCTGTTGGCGATGAAAAGGATGAAATAGTCAAAAAAGCTGAAGCGGATACCGCTGATTTAATTAAAAAGATTGAAGAAGCTAAAGAAGATGTGGAAGAAAAATTATCAGATATTCCAGTAGAAGACATTGAAGCTGTTAAAGGAGAAATGGCTAAAGCTGAAGTAGAAGCTGTAAAAGAAGATGAAACTCCAAAAATAGAGGATACTATTGAGAAGATCAAACAAGCATCTGAAGCTAAAGAAGAACCTGCAGTTGAAACTGAAGCTAAAGAAGAAATTAAAGTGGAAGCATCCAAAGAGGATCCTCAGATTTCAGATGACATCTATCATGATGACCTGCACATTCTCTTGAATAAGGACGAAATTGTTGAAGAGGATAAAAGCCCTGAAAATGAATTTGTTACAATCAATTCAGATGAGGAAGAAAGAATTTCCACAGGAAATGAATTGTTCAACAGTGCAATCAAATCCATTAGAAACTTCAGAAAGGCCAATGTTCCTCAAACACCAGTTGTTGTGGAAACTAAAGATGACATAGTTCCTGATGACTATGCTCAGGACTTGGGAGATGGAATCGAGTATATCGGGGATACCATTACAATCACTCCAATTCATGAGGAAGAAAGGGACTTGGCAAACAATAGACCGAATAAAGATGTGGACAAGATATACAAGGAAATCAATAAGGAATCTTACAATAAGACAGATGATGAGGAATTGTCCGATTCCTTCGAAGATGTTGATGATGAGACATCCGAAAAAGATGCAAATGTCTACACCGAAGAGGACTATAAGAAGATTGAAGCTAAAGAAAAAGAAAAAGAACGCAGAGCAGAAAACACCAAGAAGATTTTAGGATCAAAAGGCATCAGCGAAGAAGATCTCCGCAAAAGGGCTGAAGCCAAAGCTAAATCCAAACGTACAAGAAAAGCTGCTCCTGCAGAAGAACCTGTCGAAGAGGGTCAAAAAAGATTAATGGTCCATCAGGCTAAAACCGATGTTGAAGAGGTTTACATCAATGGAACATTATTTGAACTTAAAGTTGGTCAAATAGTCATCTATGACATCAAAGGTGAAACCTATTCAAGCCAAATCCTAAGGCTCAAGCCAGGTTACATTGGAGTAAGATACAGATCCAAGAAAATCTGGGTCAAATCCAATACAGTCAAAAAGATTTTAAAATAAGTTAGATGATTAAAATAGTTCCATACTATTTTAATACATTTACTTTTATTCTTAAAGTTTAAATTTTATAATTTTTATTTAAAATAAATTTATTTAATTGAAAAAATCCGAATTAATCTTAAATAAATTTATTATCTTTTTCTTTATCATTTTTTTTATTTCTTTAAAATTCAATTTTTTTACTACTTTTAATTCATATAAAATTTTAAAAAAAGAATCCTATCTTTTACTTTAATCGAAAAATAAAAGAATTAGATTAAATGTTTAATAAATTGGAATAATACTCAATGGTTTTATCCAAACCTTCATCCAATTCTATTTTAGGTTCCCAATCGAGCTCACTTTTGGCTAAACTTATATCAGGTTTTCTTTGGGTCGGATCATCAGTTGGCAAAGGACAGAAAACTAATTCGGACTCTGAATTGGTCTTTTCAATGATTTTTTGAGCCAAATCCAGAATGGTGAACTCGTTAGGATTTCCAAGATTGACAGGCCCTAACAATTCCTCCCTTGAATTCATCATCCTATACAATCCTTCAATCATATCATCAACATAGCAAAAGCTTCTTGTCTGCTTTCCATCACCATAAACTGTAATGTCTTCCCCTTTCAATGATTGGATGATGAAATTGGAGACAACCCGGCCATCATAAGGTTCCATATTCGGACCGTAAGCATTAAAAATCCTTACAACCTTAATTTTAGTGGAATAAGTTCTATTGAAATCAAAGAAAAGTGTTTCAGCAGCCCTTTTTCCTTCATCGTAACAGGCCCTGACTCCAATAGGATTGACATTTCCCCGATAAGTTTCCCTTTGAGGATGCTCCAAAGGTTCCCCATAAACTTCACTAGTGCTTGTCTGGAGAATCCTAGCATCTTTTTCATTTGCAAGCTCAAGTAGATTCAAAGCACCTAAAACATTGGTCTTGAATGTATAAATAGGCCTTTCAAGATAAAGTGGAGGGCTTGCAATTGATGCCAAGTTATAAATCTCATCAATGCTCTCATCGATTCTTAAAGGCTCTGTAATGTCATGTTCAATGATACTGAATAATGACGAATCCAAATCCTTTAGATTGTTCATATTGCCTGTGCTGAAATTATCTGCACATATAACCCTTTCTCCCTTATTCACCAAGTAAGAGCATAGATTTGAACCTAAAAATCCTGCTCCTCCACAAACCAATATTGTTTTCATATTATTACCATCAAAGTTTAAATTTTTAAAGATTATACAAATAAAAATTATAATTTTCTTATGAAATTCATTAATGCTCTAAATGGCTTTGTCAATTTCCAACTCTTTGAGGACAATACGCTTTTCCTAAATTTAGTTAAATCCTCAACTTCCTTATTTAATTTCTTATTTTTTTTATTTAATCCCTTATTTTTATTCTTTAATGATTTCACTTGATTCTTCAACTTACCATTATTTCTTTTTAAATTGAAAAGCTCATTTCTCAAATCATATTGAACATGATTATCTGAATCAATTACATTATCAAATAATCTTCTCATATCCGAATTCAAACTGGAATGGAACTCCTCATACTTCTCATGGCCAATGATCATTTCAAAATCCTTTTTCATTTCAATGAAGAAAAACTCCTTGAATTCATCCATAATCAACTTATAGCGATAATTACACAGACTGATCTTTCTGTTGTAGAGGTCTTCCTTGAATTCTTCAAAATGGCCGTAATCCATGAATGTCTTAAAGACCAAGTTAAGTGTTTCAATTACATGAACACTTTTATCATTATGGGAATTAACAATGGAACTTGAATGAACCCTTCTCTTATAAAGGAACTTATCATAGAAATAGACTCTCTTTGAAGAGAACAATATCTCAAAAAAGAAGATATTATCATGATAGATCAAGTGCAAAGGAAATTTTGCTCCGCTTTCCTTAATCAGATCATGCCTGTAAAGTTTGGACCATGGAGTGACACACATCTTAAAGATTAGGTTTCCCAAATCCCTCCAATTGAAAACTGAATCTCCAACACATTCATGCAATTCAGGCATTGTAAAATACCTATCTTCATAATAGCTGTCGGTATCCTGATCATAATTGATTGCCTTGAAGATTACAAAGTCCAAGTCCTTCTCTTCCATGATATCATGAAGTTCTTCAAGGGCGTTCAAGTCAAGGGCATCATCAGCATCCATCAAATATATGTACTTTCCACATGCCTTGGAAATCCCTGTGTTAGTGGCCCCTCCAGGACCCTGATTCTCTTGATGAAAAACCTGAATGCGGCTATCCCTTGAAGCATATTCCTCCAATCTCTCTAAAGTATCATCAGTTGACCCATCATCAACACAAATTATCTCCAAATCCTTAAAACTTTGATCAATA
>NZ_JAFQQZ010000012.1 GCF_017410345.1 Methanobrevibacter sp. | reverse complement strand
TTTTTTTAATTTTTTTAATTTTTTTAAAAGTTTTATCATATACAAATTATCTTACATGAAATTACATGAAAATTATAAAAAATAGCTTTAAAACTGGTTCAAATAAGAAAATAAGGAAAATAAATAAAAATAAAATTTTTAAAAAAAAGAAAAAATAAACTAAATAATGAAATTATTTAGTTCTTAAGGCTTCAACAGCAAGCACAAATTCACGGGCAAACACCTTGACCTTTTCCGGGTCAATAGAATAGCTTACTCTCAAGTAGTTATGACCGAATGTATTGCTTGTATAGGAACCTTGTCTGGTAAATACCTTTTTATCAATCAAGTAGGAAGACATGTCTTCAGGATCGATTCCTGCACCGGACAAGTCGATTCCCATCATGTTTGCACTAGATGGATAAACTGGCAAGAATACTCCTTCACATTGGTCAACCGCTTCCTTAATAATCTTTTGGTTTTCAAAGGTAGTGTCTCTGACTCTGTCAATCCATTCAGGCTTTGATTTCAATGCAGCAATCGCACCAGCCTGTGCAACCATATTTGTACCTACATCGTTGATGATGATGCTTTTTACAACATCAATGACTTCCTCACATGATACAATGGCTCCTAATCTTAAGCCCGCCATACCGAATATTTTAGAGAAACTGTAACAGGTAATGGTGTGGTCTGGAGCATATTTTGCCGCAAGGGTATGATTGTAGGAAAAGTCTCTGTAAGTTACATCATGAATTAAATAAATATCATTCTCTACAGCAATTTCTGCAAATTCCTTGATTTCCTCTTCAGTGTAGGAACTTCCAAGAGGGTTCAATGGATCAATCAAAAGGATGACTTTTGTGTTCTCATCCATGTTTTCCCTTACAAGCTTAGGGGTTAGCTTATAGTTGTTCTCTTCACTGTAGATCTTGACTTGCCTTACTTCATTTGCAAATCTGCTTGCGAAATTGTCAATAATAAGATATCCTGGATCTGGAGTGATTACATTATCCTCTGGAGACAATACAGCATTCATGGCCAAGTATAAAGATTCGGTTGCACCGGCATTGACATATATCTTCAAGTCTTCCAAGCCCAAATCCTTTAAAATCAATGAGTGTAGTTCTGTAAATCCTTCTGGAGGTGGGTACTTGCAGTATTCGTCACTTCCAATGCAATCAATCATTGCTTGCTTTACTTCATCATTGTGACCAATATGCAATTCATTTGTATTCTGACCCATCCAAATCATTTCTTTATCCATAAAAACAGCTTCAAAAAAGTGGTTTGCAGATTCATAACCATCTGGAATAATCTTAGCTGCTTTTGCATACTTTTTCTTTTGGATCATCTTTTCACAAATCCTATATTCAATTAATAAAATAAACAAAAATTTAGTTAAATAGCCCGTTTTAATAGTTAAATAATTAAACCGATTATGTTTTTAAATAAACATACAACATTATATTATCTATTATAAGTAACATATAAAATTATTTATAAAAACAAGAAAAAATGGCTTAAATAATTGGAAAATGATTAAAAATTAATAAGATAAATAGAAAAAGTAATAAAAAGCTAAAAAAATAGTTAGGAATTGAGATTAATCAATTCCATTAATGAAATAATCACACATACCTTGAGGATTGATCATTCAATACCATTATTGGTAATCAAGAAGTGAACAGCCAATCCTTCCCTTTTAGTCTTATGCCTTTTCAAGATAGCTATTCTTTGATTGGTTCCCTCTTCACGTTTGAGTTCAATGATGATCTTGCTTCTGTATTGGATGATTGTTCCGCCAACAGGAGAGAAGTCCTCCTCGCTTTCCTCATCAAATGATGCATAGATTTGATTGGTAACAATTACAGCAAGGTCATAATTGATGGCAAGAGCGGAAAGCATTTGCATTTGCTTACCTAAAAGATGGGATTTTGAACTGTCATCTTCCACTCTGAACAGTGCCACAGCAGAGTCTAATATTATGAGTTCAACATCTGCACTATTGGAAGATATCCATGATTCGATAAGGCCAAGATCTTCTTCCTGTGCCTTGAATGAAGTTGGCTCGAATACAATGATGTTCTTAGCAACAGTGTCGAAGTCATCTCCTGAAATCTGTCTTATCCTATCAACTGATATTCCACCTTCAGTATCAATGTAAACTACCTTCTTGCCTTTTTTAGCAACACCAATAGCTATATTCAGACAAACATTAGTCTTTCCTACACCTGGAGGACCATAAACTTGAGTGATTGTCCTCTTATCAATTCCTCCATCCAATAATTCATCTAAAGGAGAGTTAGTTGTAATCTTTTCCTGATCGGTCATGTTTGATAATACTTTCATATCTTTCCCTTCATATAATTAAGATAATATTTTTTAAAATTTATAATTAAAATAATAATTTTTAAAATAACTTTTACAATAATTCTTTTCAGTAAACATAATATTTAATTGGATATATTTAAAGTTAATTTTTTTAGCTATTTCAATTAACAGCTTGATGTGAATATTCTAATCAGATTGTAAAAATGAAAAATCCACATCATTGGAATTGAATCCATTCCTGATTAAAGTAGGCTTGGATGAGCTTAAGTCTATAACGGTTGATGGCTTTGCATTATTCAAATCACCTACATCTATAACCAAGTCTATGTCATCACCAATCTGCTTCAGGATATCCTGTGGATTTGACAATGTATCCTCATTGGTTAGATTTGCACTTGTGGTTGTTATTGGAAAGAGGCTCGCAAGTAATCTTGCTATCTTATAATCCGGAATCCTCACCCCAACCTTTGCGCTTGCGCTGACATATGGAGACACTATCTTCTTTTTATTCAAAATGAATGTGAATGGTCCCGGAAGCCATTTTTCAATTATTTCCCTTGAGCTCTTATTCAAATCGGCAATCAGTTCCAGACTTTCCATATTCTCAACCAATACGGACAACGGCTTTGACTGGTCCCTATTTTTTATAGTGTAAATCCTTTCAACGGCATCATTATTGAAAATATTTGCTCCCAATCCATATACGGTATCTGTAGGATAAAGGATGACTCCACCATCTGCCATTATGTCAATGGCTTCACTTATCAAATCCATATCCGGATTCTTAGGATTCATTTTAAATATTTTCATAAACAATACTCCAAAAATAGATTGAATATAATTTAAATCATTGCTTTTTCAACAAAAATTTAGAACTTTACTTAGTATAATCTAATTAAATATATATTAGTAAATCAATATAATTAAAATTATGCTTAATAGTTTACGACCATATCTTACAAAATTTTTAGAACCTTTAGCCAGTCGATTGAATATCAATCCCAATATTGTAACTGTGATCTCCCCATTTCTTGCAATAATATCTGCAGTTTTCTTTGCTAGTGGAAACTTGATTGGCGGAGCATTGTTCATATTGCTTAGCGGATTTTTGGATGTATTGGATGGTGCTGTGGCAAGACGCCATGATAGGGCAAGCCCATTTGGAGCATTCCTGGATTCCACTATGGACCGTTTTGCAGATGCAATCATATTCATTGGAATAATATTTGGAGGATACTGTCACTGGTTTGTAGGAGTTTTAGCCATTCACTCAGCAATAACCGTCAGTTATGTCAGGGCAAGGGCAGAGTCCCAAGGGGTTGATTGCAATATAGGAATAGCTGAACGTGCAGTCAGATTGATTATCATTATGTTAGGTGCAGTGATTGCTGCAATATTCAATTCAAACATTATATTCACATACTTCATTTACATACTTGTGATTCTTTCATACTTCACAGTCGGTCAAAGAATATTGCATGTATGGAAAGAATTGAATGGACCTAAAAGATACAGCCCAAAAAGATTAAGATAAATATCAAGATAAAGATTAAGAAAAAGATTAGAGATTATTGAAAAGAAAAAATAAATAATTTTTCTAAAATAAAAATCTTAAAATTGTTCGAGGATTATAAAATGAAAGATCTTGAAAGTGAAGAGAAAATTGCAATCGATATTGCAAAACTTGAGCGAAATTTGAAACAGGTTGAAGACATAAAGTTCGAAGGTAAAGAGAAGGAAGTTTTTGACAGAGCGATCGATTATTGGAATGATTCAAAATATTACCTGGAGAAAAAAGACACAAGAACCGCTTTTGGTTGCATTGAATATAGCCACGGTTTACTCGATGCACTAAGAATGATTCATGGATTAATTTAATTGAATAATCGATTAATTAAATGATAGTTTTATATCGTAAACTATTAAATAATCAAAGTTTGTATTAAAAATATTTGTCAGATTAGAAAACTCAAAATTTCGATGAAATTTTTGATGATTTTTTAGAAAAAATTGAAAAATTCAAAGCTGAAAAATTTTTAAAATAAAAAAATAAAATTTATTCTTAAATATACAAACTATTTGATATAATAAAAACTAAAAATTTAAATACTTTCATAAATAAATATTTATTCAAGTGATTAAGAACAATTTTTAAAATTTTAAAAATTATAAAATTAAAAATTGAAAATAATATAAACACAAATATGCTAAAAATAAATTTTTTAAAAATGGGAGATGACTATTATGGCAGACATTGATGTAACTGAATTAAGATTTGTTTTGGAAGATTGCAGTGAAGAACAATTAATCGGTATCCTCGAAAGAAATGGTTACACTAATAAAGGTAAAAAAGATGTATTGATTAGAGAAGTTATGATTAAGATTTCTCATGACATTGTCATTCAAGAATTAGAAGACCTTGGTGTCATCTAACCAATCTTTTTTTATATATTACTACTTTTACTTATTTTTATTGAATTTTTTCCTATTTTCTATTTTTCACTATTTTTATCATAAATAATAAATAATTAATTTGATAAAATTCTTTATATGATTCTAGAAACAGAACGACTTATTTTAAGGCCATGGAAAGAGAGTGATGCAGAATGCCTTTATCATTTTGCAAAGAATCCTAAAATCGGACCAATTGCAGGTTGGCCACCACATGAAAACGTTGAAGAAAGCTTGGAAATCATAAAAACCATCTTTTCCAAAAGAGAAACTTATGCAATTACAATGGATGGCAATGCAATAGGCTGTGTCGGTCTCCTGTTCTATCCAGACACCAATCACTACTGGGAAGATGAAGGTGTTGAATTAGGCTATTGGATTGGAGAGGGATATTGGGGTCAAGGACTGGTTGTCGAAGCATGTAAAGCAGTTATAGAACATGGCTTTGAAGATTTGAAAATCAATAAGATCCATGCCAGCTTTAGATATGACAATCACCAATCAAAAAGAGTTTTGGAAAAATTAGGATTCAAATATTATTGTGATATGAAAAATATAGATTATTCAGGAAAGGAAATCCGTGAGATCGCTATGTTTTTAGAAAAAGAGTAAAAAGAGAATATTAAAAAATAAAAAAAGATAAAAGGTTTAAATCATAAATTTCTATGAATTCATAAGCAATATAGAAAGAACCCATATGACTATAGAAAGTATAAGAATGTATTTTCCATGCTTTTTGGCATCCTCTTCTTCACGGGTATACAAATATCCGCCAAAAACAACACCAATTATAGGTATTAAAATGGCACATATATAACCTAAAACCTTAGCAATGGTATGAGAATTTTCTGCAGTTTGTGCAGTGGAACCTACACTTTGATTCAATTGTGCTTCAGAATTTGAATCTTGATTTGCACCAGAATCAACAGATTCAAAATCATATCCGCAATTATGACAGAATTTACTTCCTTCCTTCTTTTCAGCTCCGCAACTTGGACAAAAAGTCATGATTTTTCCTCCAAATAAATTATTTTAAAAAATAACCTTATTAACCTACTTAATTTGTTCTAATATAATAAAACTAATAAAAGTTGAATAAAAAAAATAGTTAAGAGCAATTACTCTCAACTAATGAAAAATATTTTGGTCAAGGTTTTTAGCCGAAGGCTAAAAAGCTTGGCTGTTTATTCGTCATCCATATCTTCGAATCTAGGTTCTAATTTTTCCATTACACCAGGTAATGAAGTGTATTCCATTTCTTCAGATGGTAATCTGTGTGGTTCGAATGGGCCGTGTCTTCTGATGTAGGAAGCAATGTTTGCTGATTGTCTTCTGGTTTCATCAAATGCAGGGTCATCGAATAAGTCTACAGGACCAATCAATTTAGCATCGGTTACTTGGAAACCTAAACCTACAACTCTAGGAGGTCCGTCGAATCTGATTGGGTTAGCTTCTTCTTGGCTGGTTGGCATCATAGGACCATTGTGGGATCCTCTCATCCATCCGCTTACCATGTGTGGGAATGCAAAAGGCTCTACACATTCACCATTAGCAGGGAAACCTGATTGAGCTCTTACAATAGCTACAGGGTCGTCTTTACCTACGTATTCACCAGCTAACATGTTCAATTTGTCAGTACTTACTGCAGCTGCGATTTCACCGTTTTTCTTGAATACTCTTTTGATTACATATCTACCGGTGGAACCGATCAATGCAAGCAAGTCGTACATTTCTTCAGGACAGTCTAAGATAACTTTCTTGTGTTCCATTACATCGAAGACTTCAAAACTGAATCCATCGTGTAAGCTTGGGTCAATTACAAGACCAGCAGTGTTGAATGGGTCTGCAAAGATCTTAAAAATTGGTAAGTTGAATGCACCTGGTTCGGTTTTATCCATACAGTAAACAATTACAGGGTCACTTCCCCTTTCCTTGAATTCCATTTCTGCACAACCTGGACCCATACCTTTTACATTTCCGGAGAAAGTGTCGGTTAATAAGTCTTGACCTGCACCGTATAATTTTAAGTCTCTTGCAATTTCAGTTGCTTGAAGGAAAGCATCATATGCAGTTTTGTGAACTTCTTCATTTAATTCACCGTTTCTGTGGGTCATGATCAAATCGATGTCGTCACCACAACGGGTTATATAATAATCTTCAAGAATACCAGTTTCCAATGCACCGCTTAATACTTCATCACATTTTTCCATTAATGCAGGATGAGATACACAGTGTCCGGAAACACTTCCAATATCCGCTTTGATTACACTAACAGTAGTTTTCATCTTAAAACACCTCTAAGTAAAATTTACTATCAACACACACTTATAGTCAATAGCAGTACATATTTAGCTTTAATTCATAATATAAGAACAATAATTAACTATTATAGCAATTAACTATTAAAAAATAATTATTCATTAATAACTAATCGTTATAATAATTAATTACTTGAATTAATAGCTAATATAAAATAATTAAATTATTAATCAAACTAAATACTTTTAAATAACCTAATGATTTATTAAGTTATTTAATATACATAATTATTTTTGATTTATATTATATATAATAATTATGATTTAAAAAAAAGAGAAAGTGAAAATTCAATACTTTTTATTATAATGAGATATTAACCACAAAGTGATTATTGAAACCAAACAAGCAATCACAATAGCTAAGGGATAAACAAAGTATCCGATTGCCATACCAATTAATACCAATATTATTGTAGACAAATATGGCTTATTGTCTGACAATGCTATTTGCAATGCAATATTTGCCTTATCAGAATTCTTTAAGGAATTTGCCGTAATTATGGATAAGAGAGCTACAATAATAAAATCCAAACCATATAAGAAGCAAGGGAAGAAAGAATCAGCATTCTCAGCAACAAAGGTAGTCAAATAAGGAATCAATGATAAAAAGAACAATGCAACTCCAATTGACCAAATTACCTTATGATCCACTTTATTTACAATATTAAAGAGATTATTGTTATAATTCCAAAAGTTAAAGCAAACAAGGAAACTTACAGCATAGACAATAAAATCCAATTTTATATTAAACAAAGATTCCCATGAGCCATTTGCAACCATTGGAATTTCAAGAACTATTATTGTAATTATAATCGCAATGATTGCATCAATAAATGCTTCAAACCTTTCAGTGCTCCCATTGTCAGACCTTCTAAGCCTTGAAAAGAAAATCCAACAAATAACTGAGATCAAAACACAGATGAAAATTCCAGGAGTATAAACTGTGTTAGTAATCACAAATCCCAAAAGCATGATTGCTATTGGAATGTATTTATAAATACTTTTAAAGTTATCCATGCATAATCCACAGTTATAAGGATTTGCCCTATAAATGGTATAGATTGATAGTATATACAGAATATCTATTGCAATGAAAAGAATTCCAAACATTGATTCAGCTGCTACAGAATTTATATCTAAAGCCACCCATGTCGCAAAATAAGGAAGAAGGCTTATCGCAAATATTTGCATAGCATAGACTGTTAAGACTTTATTATCTATTTCTTCAACAACCTGAAACAGATTATGATTATCATACCATATCACGAAAATAACTAAAAAGCAGATGGCATATATAATGAATCTGGTATTTAACATTAGGAATGCATCTAATGTAGGAGCAATAGGCTGTGTTAGCTTCAATACCAGAACTGTTATGATAATCGCTAAAATTGCATCAAAAAATGTTTCAAATCTGCTTGTATTCATAAATATACCTTTGTACTTTTTAATATATAAATAGAAATTAATTAAAATTAGTAAAAAATATTAAAAAAATAAAAATAGTAAAAAATCGGATTATTTTGCACCTATAAACCTATTGACATACTTGACTTTATTTAAAATATGCATTGTCAACATAGAACTGAATACAATTAAAATGAATAACACTATCATTAAACTGTAAATATCGTAATAAGGCAATATTTTTACATAAATGCATAGGAATAATCCTTGAATCAAATAGATACCATAGCTATATTTTGCTATTAAAGAGACAAAACGTCTGAATAAACTATTCTCATTTTTAATAAATCCCAAATCAAGACCAAATTTATTGAAGTTTTTAAATAATAAAAACACTCCAATCACTTCGAGGGTTATAGGCAATGAATACCTATTTAATGTATGGAATTTAGTGGGAGTTGAGAAATAAGTAACAATACCCATAATAAGCAATGCAGATAAGAATGTCAATGCTAAAGCAAAATAAGGATTATCCAATATTTCCCGTTTGGTATGCCTTAAATAGTATCCTGCCACAACCAAACCAATCGGGCTTACAAAATAGCTTAATTTAATTGGAAACTTGATGTTTAAAGTAAAGTCAAATAAACAGGTTATTAGCCAAAATACCAGGAAATATTCCGCTTCCTTCAAATCAGAATGCTGAAGCCATTTATTAAAGATAGGCATTATCAAGTAAGTGCCTAAAATCATCCAGAAGAACCAATAAGGCAAAAATCCTGGTGATTTTGCCATAAATACACCATAAAAGAAGTTTAATATTGAATTAATATCAAATGAATAAATAAAGTTATATCCAAAATAATAAGATGCAATTACTGCAATAGCTCCAGTAACAATTCCCCAAAATACAAATGGCTCTACAATTCGAGGAATTCGTTTTCCTAAAAACTCTTTGATTGTCCATTCACGTCCAAGAGACAAAGCACCAGCTAACATTAAAAACAGATCCACACCAATTCTAAGGTTATTTCCAGTAAATTGGGAAATCAACCATCGAATAGATGGGCCTGTAGCAAAATCTGCCATTACATGAATTCTTGTAACTGCATAAACATGAACAGCTATAACTGTAAGAATAGCTACTGCTCTCAAAGCATCTAAATAAAATATGCGTTTTGATTTAGTTTTTGCCATGACAAAACCTTAAAACGTTTATATGATTATTTTTTAGGCGATTAAATTAAAATTCAATTGTTTTAAAAGCTTTTTCAAGTTCTTCCTCTTGATTCATTCCCTCTTTAACTTCCTTTACAAATTCCAAATCAGCTTTTGTTTCCGGATATCTTGGAACTGCCTTACAGCCTCCATCATCCCTTTTGGATATTTCAAAAGTTCCAATCTTTTCTGCAATTCTTGTTATCTCAACTTTATCAAGCCCAATAAGTGGAGATAATACCGGAACATCAAGATCTTCACGTGTTGCAAGTATATTTGGAAGTGTTTGGGAAGCCACCTGTCCAAGACTGCTTCCATCAATAACCGCTTCAGCATGCATTTTCTTAGCCAATTTGCCTGCAAGCTTATACATACCGGATTTACATAAGACACAAGTCATATTCTCTGGGGTATTTTCCTTGCAAGAACTTAAATAATCACCATATTTTACTACTCTTCTTTTTATAGGAGCCCCACTTGCATAAAGATTCAATTGGTCTATCAAATCATTGAAGTTCTTAAGTGCCTCTGGGGTTGTATATGGGTCATTATCACAGAATAATGCAATGACTTGACATCCCCTTTTCATCATCAAATAAGTGGCTACAGGAGAGTCTATACCACTTGAAACAAGTGAAACTACTTTTCCTTGAGTTCCAAGAGGCAATCCTCCAGGACCTGGGATTTTCTCATGGAAAATATAGGTGTCATTATCTCTAACTTCAAGATAGATAGTTAGTTCAGGATTTGTTAAATCAACAGGAGAAGAGTATTTGCGCACTACAACTGCACCTGCAAAAGCAGCCATTTCCTGAGATGAAAATTCATGATTTCCCACCCGTCTGCAGCTAATGGCAAATTTAGTGTTCTCATCTAAAAGTCCTTCATCATGAAGTTTTTCTGCATATTTTGATACATCCCTTTCAATATCCTCAAAAGTGGATTTTGTTGTAACAGCTGGAGAATAAGATACAATACCAAATATTCTCTCCAGCTTTTCAATTGCATCATTAAAATCCTTTGGGGAAATATAAATTCTTGCTTGTCTTATTTTAACTTCTGCATCAATTGATGCTCTTATATTATTTGCTAAACGATTTTCAAATCTTCTTCTAACCCCGTCACTTTTTAATGCCAATTCACCATAACGGGCAATAATTAGATCATGATTCATAAAATACCTCAATAATTAAAAATTTCATAAAATAAATGAATAAAGAATAATTTATAAAAATATGATAGGTTAGTCAAAAAAATATTTCTTTTATTATATCTTTATCTTTTTATATATTTAATTTATAGTTTATAAATATAACGATTGTTATAAAATAGGAATAAGAAATTAAACTAAAAAAATTAAAATAAATAAAAAGTGAAAATTAAAAAAATGAATGAATGAAAAATAGAAAAAGAAATGGAAATAAATTAATTATTTCCTAAAAGTTCAATAGCTAAATCTAAAGCTTCGGCCATTTTATCTGCATTTGGACCTGCTCCTTGAGCTAAGTTAGGACGGCCACCACCGCCACCTCCAAGTACAGAAGCTGCTTCCTTGATGATGCCATTTACTTGAATGCCAGAGTCCTTAGTAGCTGCTCCGACTATTTTACCATCGTTATTACCCATAAATACAACATCCACTTTGTTGTTATCAGTAAAGTCAGTAGCAATCTTTTGAAGCTCTTTGATTTCTCCATCAATGATTTCCTTTAAAACTTTCAATCCATTGACTTCAATTGCATTATCAGCTAAAGTAGCAACCTTCAAATTAGCGATTTCCTTTTGTAATTTAGCTATTTCATTCTTTTGAGCCTTCCATTCACTAAAGAATCTGTCACAGGTCTTAGGCAATTGCTCATTGGTTACACTGAATATGCCTGCACTTTCCCTTAGGATCTCCTTATCCGCTTGAATGGAGTCAATAGCTGCAAGTCCTGCTGAGAAATCAATTCTTTCTACACCATCTTGAACCCTTTCAGTCTTATTAATCTTGATTGGACCTACTTCACCTGTTCTGTCAAGGTGAGTACCTGCACAAGCCTGTACATCAATTCCAGGAATCCTTACAACTCTGATTTGGGAACCAGGAACAACTCCCCCTTGGTATAAGGTAAATCCATATTCCTTCTCTGCATCATCACGGCTTAGCCAATTGATATCCAAATCAATGTTCATCATAACATATTCATTAGCCAATTTTTCAATTTCATTAAGCTCTTCTTGTGTGATACGTTTGTAATGGGATAAGTCTATACGGGAGCGAGCAAGACCTTTTTGTGCACCTGCCTGCCAAATGTGTTGGCCTAAAACTTTTCTTGCAGCTGCAATGACCAAGTGAGTACCTGTGTGATGTCTTGCTAAAGTGATTCTTCTGTTCCAATTGATAGCCATATGTACTTCAGTTCCAATATATCCTTTAAGGATATCCAATAAGCTTTCCTTATCGCCATCTTTAGGAACAGCAATGTGATGCAAGACAATATTATTTAGCTTTTCAGCATAAGTGACTTCATAAATTTTGCCATCAATGGACATAATACCTATATCTGATGGCTGACCTCCTCCTTCAGGATAGAAGATTGTTCTATCAAGAATAATATTGACTGTATCTCCTTTTTCAATAACTTCAATGATTTTACCATCTGACTCTTTTTGATAGATATCCTTATAGAAGTCAAGTTCAGTTTCTGGAACATCTAACTCTAAAGTTTCCTTTTTAGCAACCTTATCCTCTTCATGCATATCCGCTACAATTGTAAAGAAGTTATCTGGCACGAATACTTCAAAGTCCTTATCTCCACTTGCCATTTCCTCTACGGTTTCAGGAGGCATACCTTGAGCATCATATAAATCTATTAATGTTTCTAAAGGCATGGAAGTTTTTCCTTCTTTTTTAAGACGTTTAATAGTCCTTTTTACAGTCTTTTTACCTTTTTCAATGGTTTTAGCATACCTTTCCTCTTCAAGGTTGATAATATTCATGATATGATCTTGAGATTCATCGATTTCAGGATAGAATTTTCTTAAGAAATCCAATTGGATTTCCATAACTTCAGACAATGATTCCTCCATCTTCAACTCTTTCATGAAACGAATGGTTCTTCTTAAAACAAGCCTTGCAAGGTAACCTTCCTTTACATTGGATGGAATGATACCGTCAGCCAACATGAATGCCAAACATCTTGTATGGTCTGCAATGATGTAAATAGCTTCCATTGGCTCTGCATTCTTCAAGTATTCCTCAAGGGAAATGTCCAAACTGTCTGCAACTTGCTGACGGAGCTCTCTGATGTCACCGATATCCTCAATGTCCATCATACCTGCAATCTCTGCATTGCGAGCCAAGATGTCTTCGTTAACTTCAACATTGGTGATTTCCTTAAGCTTGTCCACTACAGGAGCAAAACAGGCATCATATGCAGTTGGAGTACCTTGTGAAATCCATGCAATTCTCTCCAATCCATAGCCGGTATCCACCACTTTAATAGGAATCTCTTCCTTGTCACCGTTTTCAAGGGTCTTGTATTGCATGAAAACAAGTGTTGCAAGCTCTACACCACGGCAGCATACCTCATAACAAGGACCTTCATTTCCTCCACCTTTCCACCAGGATTTGATGAAGGTAAGCTCTTCGGTATTGATTCCAATTGACTTGAAGAACTCATGACAGAGACGAATGGTCTCATCTTCCCAGTAGATGAAGTTATCAGGCTTGTTGATTACGGTATGTGAACCCATGGTGAAACAGGTCATGTGCCTACCTGTCCTTCCTACATTGTCCACATCATTAAGACGGATGGATGGCTGTTCAACTTCAAGAGGATTGGCTGGAGGTTCCACCAAACCGGAGGTGATCCATGGTTGGAAGCAAAATATTGAAGCTCCAACTAAAAATACATCATCTCTCCATCTTTTAGCCAAAGTTGGATAACGAGGTATTGGTGTGTGGCCCTCATCTTTTAAGAAGTTCCTAAAAGTTTCTTGAATTTCATATAAATCATATGGCTTGTCTGTAGCAGGATTTCCGATAAATCCATACTCATCACATGGAGCATCACCGCAAGTGTCTCTATCCACTTGAGAGTAAAACTCATTGCCGCATGTTTTACATATTTGTTTTTTATATCCCAAATCTTCGAATATTTTAAGCATAATAATCAGTTTTAATCGTTGTTTTAAAAAATATTTTTTAAGTTAATTTTAAGTAAATTAGCATTAGTATAATAAATAGTTGAATATTTATTTCATAATAAAATTATATATGTATTTTAATCTATTAAATAGTTTGTATAAAAATAGTGGATTGATAAAAAATATTTGAAAAATAAATTAAGAATAAAGAAAAGAAGTTCAGAAAAAAAGATTCCGTAAGGAAATATTAATTAATAAACTCTAGAATCTCATTTTTCGTTTGCTTTCTCTGATTTTCAGCAGAAATGCTTGCTGCCCCATCACCAGATTGATTACCATAGGATCCGAATTGAGCATGATTTCCACCTTCAATCACATATTCAGTTAAATTATAATCCATTAAGCTCTTGGATTCATCATATGTTTCCTTATTCAAAGTCTTATCATTGGAACCGTATATTGACAAAACAGACATGTTTCCCAAGTCATCTGCAGGATAAGCTGCAAGAAGTATTAGGCCATCAAGATCATCTGTATGATTAAGTGAATAGTAGGAAGCCATTACTCCCCCTAAAGAATGACCGCAGATATACCATTTCTGATAATCATAAGCATTGTCATTTACAATCTCATCTGCACTATCCATACCGAAAATAGCTAAATTGTAAGGCATTTCCACTATGAAGCAATCCACTCCATCATCTGCCAGATCCATAAATAATGGAAGGTAGGAAGTGTATTCTATTTTAGCCCCAGGATAAAAGATCAATGCGCTGTCATTGCCAGGACCATCCAAGAGCAACCCATTATCTATTTGGGTAACAGTGACATTTTCATCCCCTTCTAGAAGAGCAGTTGCACTAGGTTCGGCATGATAATAATCATTTACATACCATAAAGCAGATCCTGCAATAACTATGACCAATGCTAAAATAATGCCTAAGGCAATCTTAAGTTTTTTATTCATATTTACTCACTATATCCTAAAAATATCTAAATAAAAACTTTAAAATTCATATTCTAAAATAATCTAAATAAAAACAAAATGGTAAAAATAATTCCAACTATCATAATGGCCAATTGAATATAAGCATGCTTTCTGATATTTGGATCCTTACTATTCAACATGAATCCTGGGAAAAAGAGTCCGATGAATCCTATAAATCCATAGGCACCAAGGAAAAAACTCAGAATGAAGCTTCCCCAACCGAATAGAATAGCTATTATATAACCTATTATAATCAGTTTTTTACTGTCTAAAATTGGAAAATCATCCCTATTCTCCAATTCCTTAGTCAAATCATCAATTGATTCACTTAAAATCAAAGGAGCGCCACAGTCATGGCAAAACTTATAATCATCTGGATTTTCACAACCGCAAACTGGACATTTCATATTTTTCCTCTAAGTTTATCAAATTTATTTAAAAACAAAAATAAATTGATTTAATAATTTTTAAAATACAATAAAAAATGATAAAAAATGGAAAATCAATTAAAATGTTTGTTTTCCACTTCCCTCATTTAAATATACTTCTTGAGTATCTAAGACATTTCCATTATCATCATATAAGGTAATATATGCATCATCAGGATAGTAATCAAATGCACTTGCACTTGCCACTTTCACATAACCGTCATTGCTAACGGTTTTGCTTACGATTTTACCTTGATTCAATGCATAACCGCTATTACTATATAATACGCTGATTTTAACTTTCTCACCAGCATGTTCAGATCCTACATAAACGGTACAATAAGTCTTGTCAGATGATGAACTTCCTGTCGAGAAACTACCTCCTAAAATTTGAGGAGAACTAGCTTGAGCAGTTTGAGCAGTATTTTCAATATTAGAATCATTATTTAAAGAATCGTTAACGTTTAATGATGCTGAATCTGAAAGATCATCAGAAGCGCTGTCACTTGCATTATTATTTGAGAACATCACCAATGCACCTGCTATTAAGAGTGCCGCAATGACAATGGTTAAACAGATAATGATCAAATTCTTATTGTCTGATTTTGAATTGCTTGAATTGTTTATTGAATTATTTGAATTATCATTTACTCTAGCAGACGGGTCAATTCCAGCATTGACATAATTGTCTTTAATCGGACTGTTAGCCATTAATCCATGACCGCATTGTTTGCAGAACTTTGCGGAGTCTGCATTCTCTGCACCACAATTAGGACAAAATACCACAATTACACCTCCCTATTTACTAAGTAATACTTTATTCATATAAGCATATATAGATTTTGAAAAAAGTGTTGAGGATAAAAAAAATAGAATAATTAAAAATTCTTTAAAAATATTTAAAAAAATAAGTTATAGAAGTTAAAAAATAGGATAAATAAAT
>NZ_JAFQQZ010000011.1 GCF_017410345.1 Methanobrevibacter sp. | reverse complement strand
TTAAAAAATAGAATAGGCTTTTCTAAAAAACTTAAAAAAAAAAATTAAAAATAAGAATAGACTTTTCTAAAAAAACATAAAATAAAAATTAAAGATTAAACTGAATTAAACTTATACAAAGTTCAATTCCTTGTTTAATTCCTTAAATCTGTTTCTTATGGTAACTTCAGTTACACCAAGAGTCTTTGCAACTTCGGTTTGGGTTCTGCGCTCTCCAAACAACATGGAAGTTCCATACAAGGTTGCAGCTGCAACACTTGCAGGGTCCTTTCCTGAAGTCAATCCCAAGTCCTTTGCCTGATTGATGATCTCAATGGACTTTACTTCCACATCAGCAGACAATGCCAATTTGCTTGCAAACCTTGGGATGTAGTCATTTGGAGAGATGATAGGCAATCTTAATCCTAATTCCCTTTGAAGGAATCTGGAATTCTTTCCAATGGTCTTTTGGCTCATACCAGTGCCTTTTTCCATTTCATCCAAGGTACGTGGAACCCTACATTCCCTGCATGCAATGTAGACAGTAGCAACCAAAAGTTTGGTGATGCTTCTGCCTCTGACCAAATCCTTATCCAAAGCCTTTCTATAAAGAGATGCGGACTCATACCTCACATTCTTTGGAAGAGCCAAATTGGAGGTTATCAAAGCCAATTCACCCAATGCTCTGGATAAATTCCTATCCCGTGGTCGGCTTACACGGGTCTGATTGTGCAATCTCCTTAAACGGTACCATTTGGCCTTGTCCTTTAGGTATCCCTTGTTCACGTCAAAGGTGGTAGATATGCCCATGTCATGAATGGCTATATCACTAGGTGCTCCATTCTGACTTTGGAAATTTCCTTCCTTATCTCTGGCGGTTCCTCTGAATGTTGAATCGATGATGTTCTCCTCAACAACCAAACCGCAAGCCCTGCATGATTTTTCACTGCGGGCAAAGTCGATTAAAAGTTCAGTTGATCCGCAAACAGGACATACAAATCCTTCAGTTTCTCCATCACTCACTATGGAGTTTCTTCCGCGTCCAGATCTTTTCTTTAAGATGGTAGAATATTCACCTTCCAATTCATTTTTAAAATAAGTTTTACTTCCTAATACGTCTTTTTTGATTATAGATTCACTTACACTCATATTTAACCTTTTAATACATCGAATTCAGATTACTACTTCATTATCAGGACTTTTGAATAAATAGGTGGGATATGGTTTTATTAATAAAGTGGGATAACAAAGTTGACAACTAAATAGTAATTAAATCAATACTATTACAATTAAATATTAGAACTAAAAAAAGAAACGTCCTATAACAAATAAAATTTGATGATATATAATTTTTCATAATTCAATTAATGGTGTTAATTGAAAGCTAAGTTTTTGGCGAAACTCAGCACGAATCCAAGTCGTGACATATGTATTTGTGGGAACTTTTGGTAGCCCCATTACTAATAGCAAGGTAACTGCAATTACAATTATATAAATTAACCTTTGCAATAATCTTTATTTTTAGTGATATATGATAAATTAATCTAATTTGGTGAAATAAACTAATTTTAGGTGGTTTCAATAAAAATAAAATGATTATAAAATATTTTTCCAATAAGTTTCTTAATATTGGAAGTGCATAACAATATAAGATTTAGCTTATATATAAATGTTTGCAATATTCCCAATATCAGAAACAATGAATAATATTTTAATCAGAAAAAACATTTAGAATTTGAGCTTTGATCTTAATCAGTAATCTTCTTTCAAGACCTTTAGCTCACCGGATACGATGTCAATGATGAGGCCATGTACAGGGACATCTGGAATCAATGGGTGGTTTTTGATCTTATCAACCACATTAAGGACATTCTCTTCCTCATCTGCAAAACCGCCAATCCATTCAGCCAAGTCATATTTTGCAATGTCTTCCTCTTTGATGCCTCTTGCAATCATCTTTTCCTTCAATGCGTCCGCATCGGCACCTGCCATACCACATTCGGTGTGGCCTACAACCAATACCTCTTCAGCACCGAGGTTGTACAATGCAGCACCAATGGATCTGATTGCATCTTCCCCTACAATGGAGTTTCCTGCATTTCTGACTATTTTTGCATCTCCTCTTTTAAGTCCTAAAGCCGGTTCAAAGAAGTCTATTAATCTGCAGTCCATGCAAGTTAAGATTGCTAACTTCTTTTGTGCATGGTGAGACATTTCCTCTCCTTCAAAGTTTTCGACAAATTTCTTGTTATCTTCTAAAATACCGTCCAATATAGTCATATCAATTACCTCTAAAAACTTTAAGACTAAAAAGATAATTTATCATATAATTTATAATTGTAGTCTTTAAATTGATTTTTTTAGTGTAAATCTGATTGAAAATCATGCCATTATACACAGTTTAATATATGTTTTCTAAACTATATAAAACTATCCTTAACTCCTTTAAAAAACAATTATTTTGATTTTTAATCGCTAAGAATTGATTTAGAACATTTGAAAAATATATGAAAATTAATGCAAAAAAATGAAATAAAAAATAAATAAAAATGAAAATGAAATAGAATAAAAATATAATAAAAATAGAATAAGAAATAAAAAAAAATAAAATAAAAAATGAAAAGTTCAATCAAGCTTTTCTAAAAATCCGCATCATCCAAAAATGCCAATTTGATGTTGTCGATTATCTCGGAGAATTTCTGAGCAACTTCGGAGTCTGCATAGCTGTTTACCATTGTGCTGTCCTGATTTGCAGATTCGGGAACTTGCTCTGTCAATGGAAGATTGCCTAAATAGATAACACCCATGTCATTTGCAAACTTCTCTCCCTGTGACTCACCGAATATATTGGTCTTCTCACCGCAATGAGGACAGACATAATATGACATGTTCTCAATAAGTCCAATATCCTCAATATTCAGCATCTTGACCATACCTACACATTTCAATACGTCTTCCTGTGATAGGCTGTTTGGTGTTGTCACCATGATTACCGCATCAACATTCGGCAATGCCTGAAGTACAGTCAATGGCTCGTCCCCGGTTCCAGGAGGATTGTCAATGATCAAAACGTCAAGGTCTCCCCATGCGGTATCCGCCATGAATTGCTTAATGGATCCTGATTTCTGAGGCCCTCTCCAGATGATTGGAGTGTCCTGTGAATCAATTAAGAATCCCATTGACATTACCTTGATTCCATTATTGCTCATTACAGGAATCATCTCACCGTTTGCAATCATTACGTCTTGGCCTTCCACCCCTAACATCTTAGGAATATTAGGTCCGTGAATGTCAGCATCAAGTATCCCTGTCAATAATCCTTTTTTCTGAAAAGCCTCTGCCAAGTTTGCAGCTACAGTGGATTTTCCTACTCCACCCTTTCCACTCATAACAGCTATTTTATATTTAATGTTTTTCATATGTTCAAAGAGCCTTAATTCCTGTTCAATCATTTTCTTTTGCTGTTCAGGAGTCAAGTTTTGAGCTCCATGATGTCCATGTCCGCCATTTGCCATTTTATGCCTCATTACTTTTTTTAAACAGTATAATATATTATAGTCAAATTATTTAAATATTATTTTTTTAATAAAAATGGAGTTTTTTATATGGGATATGTAGATGACGATAAAGATAATAATATGAAAATAGCAGAACTATTAAAATAAATTAAAAAACCATTAAAATAAACAATAGTTTAATCGCAGCCATTAAAATTATTATGCCTAAAATCAATATAATTGAAGAAAAAAATTATTGAAAAATTATTAAAAAATAGGAAGAAAAAATATAATAAAAAATAGAAAAAATAGAAATAAAAAAATAAAAAAGTTTAAGATCAATTACCAGTAACTAGAACGGCAAATGAACAAGTGCATATTCCTGAAGGGTAAATGAATTAGTGTTCCAATTATGAATATTTCCTAATTCATTTCTACTGCTTGTTGCATCAGCAGAATACCAAACACCATCAACATATATTTGTGCCCATACATGCCCAGTGTTCAAACCGCTGGAGAACTTACAGTTCTTACCATGTGAGTATCTGGCAGGTATGTCTGCAGCTCTACAAAGGGCCACAATCAAGTTGGCATGATCACAACAGTTACCTCTTTTCTTGCTTAAAGTTCCTGTTGCCTTATACTTGGTGTTTGCATAATACTCATAATCCACATTATCTCTAACCCACTTGAATATCGCATTAGCCTTATCCCAGACAGTGGCTTTTCCTTTAGTCAAGTTATTGGCCAATTCACGGATTGCCGCATTAAGTGCATCATTTCCAGAAGATTGCAGATATTTGGCAAGTTCAGTGGAATTAAGTGCTTGAACCTCATTTAAACCTTTTTTATATTGGGAAGAATTACCCTTTTTAGTGACAGAGGAATTGCTATCAACATCCTTAGTATTCAAAGTCACATAATTAGGCAATCTATTCATGTTTGAATAGAAATCCAAACATTTGGCAAGTCCAAATATATAAAGGTTAGGTGAAGTCTTTACTTTGGTTACATTAGTTCCATTGGTAACATTAGTGGTAATCCAATATGCCAGTCTTCCATTTGTTTCAACAAAGTCTGTTAAGACCTTTGAAACATTAAGATAACCTTCCTTATTCAAAGCAACATTAATGGAAGTGTCTCCACTATTCTTATAATAGGAATTCACATCCACTACAGCAATATTGGATGTTTTGTTTTTGTCAATATTCACTACAGCCTTGCCCATCAAATAAGCAAAAACGGTAATGTTTATTTTTACACCATTCACTGTAATTGTAGATGGGAGCTTATGATTCTTCTCAACATAGGATCTTAGCCAAACTGACGCATTTACAATATGTGCCAATTTGAATATCTTATCAGATTTAACATCCAAGCTTACAGACCCTGAAGAAGGCTCATATGTATTGTCCCCTTCAAACTTATAAGTCAGTTTAGTTACTTTTGGACCGGTACAATTGATAAAGAGACCTACAGTTCCATTTGCATCTGTCTGATTCTGGTAAGTCTTACCATCAAATGTGAGATTTACAAGCTTATTCGCTAAAAGCTTACCATCAGTATCTTTTAAAGTAAGATTGTAAATAGTACCATTCATTATGCTGCTGCCGGAATTCTTAAATGTAGTTTTAATCTTAACTGCCAAGTTAATTGTTCCAGAAGCTGTTCTATTATAATAAGAGGTTCCGGGGAACTTATATGAAAGCTTATAGGTCTTTCCAGCGGCAGAGGTAATTGTTAAGTTAGCCACCCCTTTGGAGTTGGTAGTCTTGTTATAGGTTTTGCCATTAAAAGTGAAAGTGATCTTCTGACCGGATAAAACCTTACCATCAGAATCCTTTAAAGTAACCTTATAAGCATTTCCCTTAATGATAATTGTTGAAGCAGGCCCGGTTAAACTTGTAGCCTTTTTAACCTTGATTTTTACAGAACCTGAACTAGGGCCATAATAATTGGTACCTGAATATTTATATCCCATGGTATATGTATTATTAAGACCTGAAGTAATTTTTAAGCTAACCTGTCCTTTGGAATTTGTAGTTTTCTTATATGTTTTGCCCCTATAAGTTAGAGTTACAGTTTTATTAACTAAAACAGTTCCCTTATAATTCTTTAATGTAATGTAATAAGGAGTGCCCTGAGCAACAGAACTGCCTGAATTAGTTAAACTTGTTGGAGTCTTAATATATACTGATAATGTTTTAGAGGAGGCACCATAATATGAACTTCCTGCATATTTATAAGTAATATTGTAAGTCTTTGCAGGAGTTGGATTGAGAGTTAAGACAACAATTCCTTTAGAATTACTTGTTTTATTCCATACTTTGCCATTATAGTAAACAGTTACCTTTTTATTAGCTAATACCTTATTGTTGGAATTCTTTAAGGTGACATTGAATTTGCCTCCTTTTACTATACGTGCATCTGATCCAACAAATTTGGTACCCATTTTAACAGTGAGATTTTTTGAACCGGAACTTGCTGCATAATAGTCATCACCAGCAAACTTATAGGTTAATGCATATGTTTTTGCCACTGTGCCGCTAATGGTTATGCTAGCTACCCCTTTTGAATTGGTAGTGACAGTGTATGTCTTGCCATTGAACTTAAGAGTGACTTTCTTAGAAGACAACACCTTTCCATTTTTATCCTTTAGGACTACAGAGTAGGATTTTCCATTAACCGCTGAACTGGAAGAGTTCGCAATTGTTGTTGGAGTCTTACTTACTGTAATGTTATTTGAAATGGATGAACCTCCATATGAATCATCCCCCTCAAAAATAACACTGATTAAGTATTTAGCTGCCTTTGCATTAATAGATAAACTAGCAAGACCATTGGAATCAGTAGTTCTAGTATAATTTTTACCATTGAATGTAAAAATTAAATTTTTATCTGATAAAGGAGCTCCATCTCCATCTTTTAAAGTGACTGAATAAACATCTCCATTTACCACTTTAGTAGTTTTACTAACTATAGTAGTGGTTTTTGGATTAGAATCAGTAGACTCACCTTCACTGGAGTCAAGAGAACCTTTCTCTCCAAGTTTAGAAGATGGAATGTCTTGATTAGATTCCTCATCAGAATCATCGGTTAAATCAAAATCATCATCCAATGCTAAATTATCATTGTCATAATCACCTAATAGATTTTCATTGACTGAATCATCTGCTGAAATATAATCCTGATTATTGTTTATGTCACTTACATCACTTGCTGATACTGAAGCAATTGAAATAATGAACAATGCTAAAATCAACAGAAGCAATGTTTTGTTTTTAGTCGAAATTTTTTCACCTCAATACATTAAAAAAGATGAATCAACATAATAAAAAAAACAATGTTAATTATTATCTTAAAAACAAGATTTTTAATATATTTATTATAATTAAAGTATAGACTTATTTTATCAAAGTAAAATAATTCTTTTTTAATGTTAGTTAAAGATTTTTAATTAATATAATATAAATGTTTCTCTTAAAAAAAATCAAAAACAAGCAATATAAAGCTTTAAAAATGACTATAAATCAATAAAATTAATTATAATTTTAAAAAAAGTACTCTTTATTATATTAACGCACAAATAATAAAAAATATTATATTAAATATGA
>NZ_JAFQQZ010000010.1 GCF_017410345.1 Methanobrevibacter sp. | reverse complement strand
TCTTATTTTTTATATATGCTAATTTGCATAATAAATTTTTTTTAAATTTATTTAATTAATCCTAAATTCTTCATGTATTCCAAACTTTTTTCAATGAAATCTACAGACATTAACTCTAACATGTAGATGCCATCATACTTTTTCTTAGTAAAAACATCAAAGAACCCATTTACATCAAAAGTCCCATCACCTAATGCAAGGTGTGTGTCATCATCGCCAGGATTATCATGCACATGTATGTGTTTAATTGAGTCGAAGTAAATTTCATCTGGAGTGAAGCCATTTGTATGGGCATGACCTATATCCATAGTCATAGGAAGGTCAAGCTTGACTAATGTATCATTCAGTTGATTCACATCCATGAACATAAAGTCAGTTATGTTAGGAAGATTTTCAATGCATGCATCAACGCCACTGTCTTTTGCATAATCTCCAACTACTTTAAGATGTTCTTCGGATATTTGATAAATAATATCTTCTCTTCCTCTTCCATGAAATCCAAGAATTCCTGGATGAACAACAACAATCTTGCTGTCGATTATGTTTGCAAGGTCGATTGATCTTTTTATTTCACTTACTGAAAAATCGGCAACTGCCGGATTCAAGGAAGCGATATTGACGTCAATGAATGGAGAGTGAACAGTGTATTTCAAGTCATATGAGTTAATGAGGTCTATCAGTTCATTGTCATCATTGATTTCCCTATAAGGGTAATCATGGACTATTTCAACATAATCAATATACTTATTGCTGTCAAAGTATTCTAAAGCTTCTTCTATTGTCCTGTCTTCTGTTGCTAACATTGAAGCTCCTATTTTCATCATATCTCCTCTATTATATAATTATTTAATCTCTAACTCTTGCAACAACTCTTAAGCCTTTATCCAAACCATTTATGATTTCATCTGTCAAGTCAAGGTTCTTATTAAGCTTTACGTAGCCTCTTTTGCCTACAGTTGCTGTAAATATGTATTTGTCCTCTAAAAGAATGTCAAATGAACTGCCTACGAATTTCTTTCCTATAGGAAGTACAAGATGGCCCTTTCTTACTTCAGGGAAAAGTTCAAAAACTTCATAATAGAATTCAGAGGTTTCTCCTTCTTCAAAATCATCTTCATCTTCGCTTAAGTCAAAGTAATTGTCCTTGCTGTAATCCTTTTTGCCTTCATCTATAATGTAATCATCTATATTGTCATTATACTCTTTCAATTGGGACTTTTTGGACTTCTTATGCTTGTCTTTCTTATCTTTTTTAGACTTTTTTGATCTTTTTGAAAGTCTTTCTGTAAAACTGTCAGGTGCCTTTTCAAGAGGTTCAACATTCATGCTTATTCCAATCTCATTTTCAAGTTCAGCTATTCTTTTACCTCCTTTTCCAATGATTTTAGGAATGTATTTCTCGGTTATGTAAATGTTTACTCTCCTATCGCTTTCCATGCTCACTTCAATGGCTGCCTTTGGAGTTATCCTTTTCATGGTTCTTAGGATTTCCCTTTCCGCTATCATTTGGACAGGAGTCTTTTCCTGATTCATCTTTGCCTTTTTGGACTGTTCCACCATTCCAATATCCATTACGATAGTCTGTTCACCATAAGTGTAAATCTCGTTGACTAATGTTCCTGTTTCAAAGTCCCTTACTTCAATTACAGGTCTTGCAAGATCTCTTTCTTCCATTCCACTTGGAACCTTTACTGTAAGCTTGTTTTCATAAATAGCTGATATTTCACCATCTTCAATATAGATTGTAGTGTCTACGATTGATGGAATTGTACCTAAATCAACTCTGCTTGCAATCCTTTGAATTGCATCGATAGGCCTTGTAGCGTGAACAACACCAATCATTCCTACACCTGCAAGTCTCATGTCTGCAAATATATTGAAGTCATGGTTCTTTCTAAGCTCATCGTAAATGGTGAAGTCAGGTCTGACTAATAGCAATATGTCTGCAGTGTTCTCCATATCCCCTTCAAGAGGAGCATATTGGGTGATTGTATCTCCCACCTGCAAGTCTCTTGGAGATTCCATGGTTTTCACTACCTTATTCAATTCTTCATCATAGAATTTAGCTATTGCCTGTGCAAATGTACTTTTACCTGCTCCAGGTGAACCTGAAATCAATATTCCCCTTGCACTGTTTGTCAATCTTTCAATCAATTGACTTGATAAGTGGTATTGGTCAAGTGAAACTTCAGCTACAGGTCTTACTGCAGTTATTTCAAGGGCTTCTGAGAAAGGAGGTCTTGCTATTGATATTCTAAGGTCTCTTGATTGAACTACAATAGCTCCTTGCTTGTCCACTTCCAAGTATGTTTTTGGATCGTATCTTTCCTTTTCAAGGATTTCCTCTGCAATCGCTTCCAATTGCTTGTATGTGAATTTCTCATCTGCGAGCTTTACAAGTTCAATATGTCCTGGCTTTCCCTTTTTAGCCATTGGAACAACATTTTCCTTTAAATGAACGCTCATGGTGTCATCATCAAAGAATTTAGCTATTTTCAAGTCTATTGCACCTTTGTATTCCTGTGCATAATAGATTGTAGGTATTCCTTGTGCCTCTGCAGTCTTTGCTTGGATCTTATCGCTTGTTAATAGCAGTGCAAGTTCATCCTTTGCAACATCTCTGATTAATCCGTCTATCTCTCCAAGCTTTGCATTGTCCTTTTCAAATTTGGTAGGCCTTCTGCCGGTTATCCTGATTGATATTTCACCGATTTCAGCTAAATCCTGAAGTTTCTTTACATTCTCAAGACCTCTGATTCCTGTCGGTCTTTGATTGTTAGCTTGATGTTCGAGTTCTGCGATTACAGCTTCTGGTATGATGATTTCTGGATAGTTCAATCCTTTTTCTTTTATTATTTTCTCTACATTTCCTTCTATGATTGCACTTGTATCTGGTACAATTCTTTTTATCTCATCAACTTCATCATTGTATTCGCTGTTGTAATCATAATCCATTATTTCACCTCCTTTGAGGTTTTTTTGATAATCCATTAAATATTATCCATACATTTCCTTTGGATCAAACAATCTTTCAGATATTATTTCTATATCATCATCTGTAAGATTGTCAATGTCAATGTTTTCCTTATCAATGTCCAATTGCCTAAAGAAGCAAGATCTGTATCCTTCGTGGCATGCTGCACCGATTTGCTCAACCTTCATTATGATTGCATCTGCATCACAGTCAATGTACATTTCCTTAACGGTTTGAACATTTCCAGAGCTTTCTCCCTTTAGCCATTGCTTTTGTCTTGAAGTGGAGTAGTAATGAGCCTTTTTGGTCTTTAATGTTTGCTCTACAGCTTCCTTATTCATGAAAGCCACCATCAAGACTTCGTTTGTTTTCCAATCTTGTGCGATACCGATTACCAAATCTTCTCCACCCATGTTAAGTCTGAAATTCAATTCCATTGTCACACCTTTATTATAAAATAAAAATTGTTATTTATCAATTGTAAATTTTTCTTAATTGTATAATTTGTCTTTAATATAATCGACTACTTCATCAATAGCTACCAATTCCTGTTCTCCAGATAACATGTCCTTTACAGTGACTCTTCCTTCTTCTAAGTCACGTTCTCCAACTAAGACAGTGTATTTTACATCAATCTTGTTTGCATAAGCCAAGATCTTCTTGAATTTCTTTCTGGACAAGTCAACTTCAGTTGGAATGTCTGCCTTTCTAAGAGTCTGAGCAATATTGAATGCCTCATGTCTTGTAGAGTCTGAAATAGCTGCAACATAAGTGCTTACGATAGGTTCAAGTTCTGGCTTTCCATTAAGCTCTTCGATTGCATTCATTAATCTGTCAAATCCTAATGCGAATCCTGTAGAGACAACGTCTTCTCCACCGAATAATTTAACGAGATTGTAAGTTCCTCCACCGCACACTTGCTTTTGTGCACCAAGTCCTTCTACATATACCTCAAATACTATTCCTGTATAGTAGTCAAGTCCTCTTGCAACTCCAAGATTGAGTTTGTAGTTGAAGACTTGGAAACTTTCAAGGGTCTTTACAAGTTCCTTGAACTCTTCAAGAGCTTCTTTAGTTTCTTCGTAAGGTGATACGAGTTCTTCAATGTCTTCAATTATAGAAGAGTCACCAACCATATCCATAAGCTTGAACAATACTTCGTTCAATTCTGGCTTGTCTTTGATGATAGGATTGTCTCCAACCAATGATTCTTTAAGAAGATCCTTATCCCCTTTATCTATAACTACCATGATTTCTCTTTGGGTTGCAGTATCAATGTCAAAGTGAGCAAACAAGCCTCTGATAATTCCCAAGTGGTTCACATTGAATTCAGCGGTTGAAATTCCAAGCTCTTCGATTGCATTGTTGCACATTGCAATCACTTCAGCCTCACCTTCAGGGGTCTTTGCACCAATCAATTCACAGCCGAATTGCCAGAATTGTCTGAATCTGCCCTTTTGAGGTCTTTCATATCTGAAGCAGCTTCCATAGTAGTAAATCTTGATTGGTTTTGAAGTCTTTTGCAATTCATTTAAATATAATCTTGCAATAGGAGCAGTGATTTCAGGTCTTAAGGCAAGGTCCCTGTCTCCCTTGTCCTTGAAGTTGTATAATTGGTCTACAATCTCCTCACCGGATTTTGTAGTGAATAATTTTAAGTCTTCAAATAGTGGTGTCTGCACTTCGCCGAAACCATAGTTTTCAAATACATTTCTTAATGTATCTTCAGCCATCTTTCTTTCTCTCATTTCTTCAAAGAGGAAATCCCTTGTTCCCCTTGGTCTTTCAAATTCCATTATTGACTCTCCGTTACTTTTAATGATTTAATAAGTATGAATTATTGTTTAAATAGTAAATCGTTTAACAATATTATATTTAATATTTATTTTATATAATAGTTGTTAATAATATGGTATTTTTTGGAAAATTTCATAGTTCTGAATGATGTTTTGCTTTTGAATGATATTCATTTTTAAGAACATTTTTTGAATATTATTACAATTATATGGAAATTATTATATAATAAATGAAATATAAAATGAATTAATAAAAGATTATATTTAGGGGAACCCTATATGATTAAGAGAAAGCACATTTTTTTACTGCTGGTAATTCTCATTTCAATGCTTTGCATCTCTGCCGTAAGCGCAGCAGAGGATGCTTCAGGAGAGATTATCAGTGCGGATAATGATCTTGCTATGGATGAAAGCATCAATGATAATGCCTTATCAAGCAATGATGATGAACTTATTTTAGATGACAATAATGGTGATGGGCTTGTTTGGAGTGAAAATGCCGAGACAGCACTGGCTGAAGGAGAAACTACAACAGGTTCATTCACAGACTTGTACAATGACATTCAAGGAAAGACTGAAGTTACTTTATATCGTAATTATAAATTTAATGGCACTGATGTTGACGATTCCGCTTATAAAAATGGTATTACCATTGAAGGTGCAGTGATCATTGATGGTAATGGCCATACAATTGATGGAAATCATAATGCAAGAATCTTCAATGCAAATAATGATGCCGTGTTTATAAACATTAACTTCATAAATGGAAATACCGGAGGAGATGGTGGAGCAATAAATAAGGGTAATGCCTATTACTGCAACTTCACTGGAAACAGCGCATTCTATGGTGGAGCAATTAGAAGTGGGACTGCCTATAACTGCAGCTTCACAAGTAACAGCGCATTGCATGGTGGAGCAATTAGAAGTGGGACTGCCTATAACTGCAGCTTCACAAGTAACAGCGCATTCTATGGTGGAGCAGTGTACAGTGGTACTACTTACAACTCTAACTTCACAAGTAACAACGCAACTATGGGCGGAGCAATGTATGATGGTACTGCCTACTACTGCAACTTCACAAGTAATACTGCAACATTTGATGGTGGGGCAATGTATAGAGGAACCTCAGTTCTTTCTACATTTAAAGATAATGTTTGTGAAGGAACAACTTTTGTCCCTCTTTTCGATATAAGTGAATTCATTACCACAGCTAATTCAGGTGAAAAGCTATTCTTCAATCTAACCTATAATGGTGAAGTGTTCACTGGATTGAACACTACAATGAAAGTCTACAATGATAGTTCAGAAATCTTTACGGCTTCATTTGATGGTGAAAAGGATGGGTATGCCATAAATTTACCCGTGGGTGTTTATAATGCTAAGTTAACACTTGTAAGTTACCCAGAAGTCACCTGCGAAATAAAAATTATAATCCCTGATGGAAGCACATTTTTTGACTTGAACAGGACCATAAACAACGATACTGATGCTGTAATCTCTTTAGATGGAGATTATAAATTTAATTCAACTGTGGATTCTGCCTTTGTAAATGGTATTGTAATCGACCGTAACGTAACCATTGAGGGTAATGGCCATACAATAGATGGGAATAATAGTGCAAGGATTTTCTATGCAAATGAAAATGCAACATTTAAAAACATTAACTTCATAAATGGATATTCTAGAGAAAAAGGTGGAGCCATCTACGGAGGTACTGCCAACTACTGTAACTTCACAGAAAACTTTGCTGCAAATGGTGGAGCAATATTCAATGGTACTGCTAACAACTGCATATTCACTGGTAACACTATAATATTGGATGGATATGATGGATCAGCTGGTGGAGCAATGCTGTATGGTACTGCTGACTACTGCATATTCACAGGAAACTATGCAACTTTTGGTGGAGCCATTTTTGGAGGTAGTGCCAACTACTGTAACTTCACTGGTAATACCGCAAGGGTTGGTGGAGCCATCTACGGAGGTACTGCCAACTACTGTAACTTCACTGGTAACATCGCATATAGTTTAGGTGGAGCAATGTACTATGGTACTGCCTATAATTGTAGTTTCACTGGTAACACCGCAAGTGAGGGTGGAGCAATGGATGGAGGTACTGCCTATAATTGTAGTTTCACTGGTAACACCGCAAGTGAGGGTGGAGCAATGAATAGGGGTACCGCGGTTCTTTGTACATATGAAAACAATGACTGTTTTAGAACAATTTTTGCCCCATTTTTCAATATCAGCGAATTTATTACCTCAGCTAATTCCGGTGAAAAAATATTCTTTAACTTAACCTACGAAGATGCAATATATACTGGATTGAACACTACAATGAAAGTATACAATGATAGTTCAGAAATATTCGTAGCTTCCTTTGACGGAGATACGGATGGATTTGCCATAGATTTACCAGCGGGCATTTACAAAGCTAACCTAACACTTGCTGACTACCCTGTGATTACTCGTGTAATAACATTATACATTACAGCTCCAACTACAATTTCTGCCCCAGATTTCACTACAGAATATGGGAAGGAAGACTATTTTGTAGTCACATTGGCAGATATTGATACCAAACCTATTATCGGTGCTGAAATAACTGTCTATTTAAATGGGAAAACCATTACTAATCATACTGATGGCAACGGTCAAATGAAAATTCCTACACAAGGATTGGATATTGATACATATGATGTGGAAATCAACTATGCAGGAAACAAGACATATAATGTATCAAGTGCCACTGCAAAAATCACAGTGACCAAGATCAATACATCAATCACACCTGCAGTGGAATCCATCAATCTGTTTGTAGGGAATGATTATAAAGTCGAATACACTTTAAGTCCTGATGGTGCGGTTGGAGAGATAAGTTTCACAAGCAATGACACCAAAGTGGCTACTGTGGATTTCACCGGAGCAATCAAGGCAATCGGTGAAGGAACAGCAACCATAACCATTGACTTCTTAGGAAGTACAAATTATAAGGCTTCAAGTGCAACAGTAAATGTGGTTGTCAACAGGAAATCAACTCAAATAACAACTGATGATGTTTCTACTACCTATAATGTCAACAAGGACCTTGTAATCACTCTTAAGAATGCTGATGGAAATCCTATTAGGGGAGTGACAGTATCTGTTGATTTAGATGGCGCTAAAAACTACACAACAGATTCAGATGGTCAAGTCAAGGTGGCTGTTGGCAAGCTGGTTCCAAAGACCTACACTGCTCTAATAAGCTTTGCAGGTGATGACAGCTATGTTGAATCAAATTCAACTGCTCAAGTTACAGTCAAGAAGGCAAGTCCAACAATAACTGCAAATGCGAAATCCTTTAAGTTTGAGGATAAGACCAAGAAATACATAGTCGCCCTAAAAGATAATAAGGGGAATGTGTTGAAAAACAAGAAGATTTCCTTGAAGGTCAATGGAAAAACATACACAGCCACTACAAACAGTAAAGGTGTGGCCACATTCAAGCTTTCCAAGTTGACCAAGAAAGGCAAATATAATGCGGTTATCACTTATGCAGGAGACAAATACTATAATAAGGTCACAAAGAAGGCTAAGATTACTGTCAAGGCTCCTGCCTGGAAAACTGTAGCGAAAGGCAGCAAAGACAAGGCAATGGTCAAGAAGATCCAAAGGGCTTTGAAGAACAACGGATATTACTTATCCTACAAAGGCCGTTACTTGAAAGTTGATGGAATCTATGACAAGTACACTGTAATGGCTGTAAAGCAGTTCCAAAAGGACAAAAAGCTTAAAGTGACTGGAAAAGTTGACTATGCAACTGCCAAAAAATTGAAATTGATTTAAAAGAGTTTAAAATAAACTCTTTTAACCATTTTTTTTAAATAATTTTTCCCCTATTTTCTCATTTCTTTTTTTATAAAATTTAAACCAAATATTTGTTTGAGTTATAATATTTTAAGGAAAATTTGAGAATTTTATAATAAATTATTTTTATATAATACATAAAATTTTAAATGATAAAATACTATAAATTATTATAAAATAAGTAAGTGGAATTATGTTTGAAGAATTGCATGAACTCTTAGAGGATAAAAAGATTTCAAAGAATGATCTTTTGGCTATTTTAAAGGAAAAAGCCCAAAAGATATCTGTTTTTGATTTGATGGATGCCAATAAGTATATACTTCAGGATGTGGAGTTTGTACAGGATAAATATCAGGATGACTTCCGTCAAGCTTATGTCAAGCAATTCATTGGCCATATAAACAATATTAAAAAGGACAATACCGATTATGACAGCATGGGCAAAAAGGAGAGAATTGATAAGAAACAGTTTGAAAAGTCATTAGAGGATTTGCATAATGTTTATGATGGTGTGGACTTTGACAAGGATAAGGTACAGCTTATTTACTGTTTAGTATCTCTTTATGCCACATTTATATTGAATGAGCCTATTCATTCACTGGACACTCCTTTCCCAGGCAATTTGAAGATTAAGAAGTTAGGTAAGTTCTATTATTGTCCTGTTAAGGCAACTCAAAAGAATACTGAAGGGGCAGTTTGCAATATCTGCATTTCACGCGAGATTGATTATGATCCGAAATTAAATGCAAGCAGTTAAGGATTATTTTTTAAAAGAACCATTCATATAATTGATTAACACTTTGTGATAGGATGTTTGAAAAGTTTGATGCATTGATAGGGGAAGACGATAAAATATCAAAGGACGATCTTATGGTTGTCTTAAAGGATGAGCTTACTGATGTTTCTGTTTTTGATTTGATGATCATATCTGCTGAAATCATTGAAAACAACAAATATGTTCAGGAATCCTATCAAGAAAAAAGCAAAAAGATTTACATAGACTTTTTCTTAAACAGAGTGAAGGAAATAAGAAGCAATGATACTGTTTATAATGATTATTTCAATAGGGATGGCTTTGTAGAAAAACTAAACAATTTAAAGGAGATTTACAAATCTATTTCTACAGATAGAAAAAACAAAAGCCCATTAATTAATTTGGTGGTATCCCTTTACACTACATTTGTGCTTGATGAGCCTATTCATCCTATTGGAACTCCTTTCCCTGGCTCTTTAGAGGTCATTATGGAAAATGGAGTCTATTATTGCCCAGTTAAAGAGGCTAATATGAATACTCCGAATTCTGTGTGCAGGCTTTGCATAGCTGAACAGTTAGATTTTTAGGTGATAAAATGGTAGATGGAAAAACAAAAATATTAGGAGTTATTGGAGACCCTATTGAACACACTTTCTCTCCAGCTATGCATAATGCTGGACTTGATGCTTTAAATCTAAATTACATTTATCTTCCATTCCATGTTAAGGAAGACAGATTAGGTGAATGCATTCAAGGTGCAAAGGCTATGGGAATTGAAGGTTTGAATGTAACAATACCCCATAAAACCAATGTCATGAAACACCTTGATGATATCGATTCAGTAGCTTCAATGATTGGTGCAGTAAACACCATTCAATTTAATTTTGATGAAAATAATGAGTCATCCAATCAAAATAATGAAACTTATGTTACAACAAAAGGATTTAACACTGATGGATATGGATGTGTCCGTGCAATTAAGGAAAAAACTTCAATAAATAACAAAAAAGTTACCATCACAGGTGCAGGTGGAGCAGCAAGGGCAGTTGCATTTCAGATAGCAAGCAGTGGAATAGATGAGCTGTCAATATTGAATCGTAATTCAAGCAAAGCCGAATCACTTGCAAATGATCTGGAATCCAATTTAAGTGAAGCAGGTATTGATATAACTATAAATAGCTGTGAAATTGAGAATCTGAAAAGGGAATTGGACAGTTCAGACATATTTATAGACACAACACCTATTGGAATGTATCCGAATGTGGATGATAAGCCAATAGCAAGTGCAGATATGCTTCATGAGGAGCTTGTTGTAAATGATATCGTTTACACTCCTATGGAAACATCCTTGATAAAGGAGGCATTAAAGGCCAATGCAGAAGTTGTTTATGGATATAAGATGCTATTGTATCAAGGAATCAGAAGTTTTGAAATCTGGTTGGGCAGAGATGCTCCAGTGGATGTTATGGAAAAGGCATTATTGGATGTTTTAGGTATTTGATTTTAATTTTTATTTTAACTTTAATTTTAATTTTTTTTAGTGATATTATGGATGATTTTCTATCAAATTTTGTTTTGAAAGATGATGAAAAGGATCTGTCTGATTCAAAGAAGGATGTTATGAAGTTCTTAAAACAAATAGGTGTTGACACCCGCTTTGTTAGCTTCTTTGATGATGATGGAGACATTAAGCTTTATATAGAAAATCTCCGCTTTTCAAAGTTTTCCAAAAAAAGAAGAGAAACCTTCAATAGGCATTATCCTGATATTGAGGTTGTAAGGTCATCTCTTTTTCAAAAGATCTGTTCAAGGTCTTCAAAGACATTGGCAGAGTCCTTAAGCCCAAAGGAAAGGATTCTCATTCCAAGAATGGATAATGATTACAACAAGTTTTTATACATAGTGATTGAGCCTTATTCAAGAAAATATGGCATAAGATTCATTGAATATGATGAAAACATCAGTGCAGATGACTTTGATTCTGTCATTTCCCCATTGAACCTAAATCAGGAAGTAAATCATATTCTTAATGATATCTTTGATGGAAAGGGAATCGAATGGGATAGGAAATTAAACTTATCCAATATTTATGATTTGGACTTAAAGGATAAGGACATCATATTCCCATTTATAAACGTTCCTCAAGAGTGGATAAATGACTTCTTAGGCATTGAAAAGGAATATGAGATAGACTATGAAAACGAAGACATTGCAGAGTCATTCATGGGATTCTTGACTGAGATAAATCCACAATTCAAGGAGAATGTTTTGGCTGCATCTTCATTTTTGGAAAGTCATCAAAAACAATGAAATAATGAAAATTATTAAACATAGTTAAATACAATAAAGAATAAACATTATAATTAATTAATAATTTAAAAATTTTTTGTGATTATTAACGAGGTTTTAACATGGCAAATGAAATTACTGCAGAATTAAATGATGAACAATTTGAAAGATATCAAATCATGCAAGAAAATGGATTAAGCATTGGTGAAGCTATAGACTTGATTTTCTATTTACGTGATCAATATGGAGTTCGCAATGATCAGCTTCTTGAAGATAGGCTTGAACAGTTAATCATCAAAAAATCTAAATTAGAAGAGGAAATGAAGAATACTGACAATGATTTAACTGCAGAATTACAAAAAGTAACTGCAGAAATGGAGGTCCTTGATAAATTAAAAGACACTGCATATGACTTTGAAGCTAAAGAGAAAATCTTGGAAAAAGAGTATTCTCCACTTGATGATTCTTATGAAATGAAGATTCAAGCACATAAACGTGGAATCAAATGGGGAAAATTCTTCAACAACATTTTATGATTTCACTTTTTTTAACCTTTTTTCTTTTCTTTTTTTAATATATTTTTTTAACTATTTTTTAAAATCTTATTTTATCTTTATTTTAAATTTTAATCCTTAATAATGCTCATTTTATATGCTTATCTAAAATCATAATTCTTTTAAATTTTTCAAATAATAGATTCATAAGATAAGTTTTATATAATAAATTAAACTAATATTTTATTGAGTATTCATTATGGATTTTTTTATAAGAAATTTATGAAAAATTCATATCAAAATCAATATTAAATTTATTAGGAGTGGATTTGTCTGACAAAATATATTATAATAACTGGTGGAGTAGTTAGTTCCATAGGAAAAGGAATTACTTCTGCATCCATTGGCCGTATATTACGTTCATACGGCTTGGAGGTTGCAGCTATTAAAATTGACCCATATTTAAACTGGGATTCTGGTACCTTAAACCCATATCAGCATGGTGAAGTGTTTGTAACCTATGATGGTATGGAAACTGACCTTGACTTAGGTCACTATGAAAGGTTCCTGGACGTAGAGCTTCCAGGAATATCTAACATCACTACCGGTAAGGTCTATCAATCTGTCATTTCAAAGGAAAGAAAAGGTGATTTCCTAGGAGCTTGTGTGCAGATCATCCCTCATATCACAAATGAGATTAAGGAAATGGTACGTGAAATTTCCGCTAAGGACGACTATGATGTTGTCTTAGTTGAATTGGGAGGTACCGTAGGGGATATCGAAAGCCAGCCATTCCTAGAAGCATTGAGACAACTGAGAAACGAGGAAGGTTCTGAAAATGTAATGTTCGTCCATGTGACCTTTGTTCCTTACTTGAATGCTGCAGGTGAATTCAAGACAAAGCCAACTCAACACTCCACAAAAGAATTGAGAAGCATGGGTATCAACCCTACCATGATCGTTTTAAGAAGCCAGGAACACATTGATGATGATATAAAAAGAAAGATAGCTCACTTCTGTGACGTGGAATTTGAAGCTGTTGTAAACACTCCTGATGCTCAATCAATCTATGAGGTTCCTTTGGTATTGGATAGGGAAAATGCCGGCCAGTTCATATCCGATAGAATCAATTTGGGAATTGATTTTGAAAATGACAAGAATACTCTTGGAGAATGGGAAGAGATTGTAAACTCCCTAAAGATACAAAGCCCTGTTGTGACAATCGGTATTGTAGGCAAATATGTTGAATTGGAAGACGCTTATATCAGTATAAGGGAATCATTGCACCACGCAGCAGCTAAAATCGGAGCTAAAATGAATATTGTATATCTCAGTTCTGATGTTGATGTGGACAATGAGGAAGAATTGAAGGCTTTCCAAGAAGAGCTCTCCAAGCTTGACGGTATCTTAATCCCTGGAGGATTTGGTGACCGTGGTGTGGAAGGTAAGCTACAGGCTGTTGACTATGCAATAGAAAACGAGGTTCCTATCTTCGGTATCTGTTTAGGTATGCAATGTATGGTAATCCAATTTGCAAGAAGAATTGGAATGGAAGATGCAAACAGCAGTGAATTTAAGGAAAACCTCAAATACCCTGTCATTGACATGATGGAAGAGCAAAAGAAAATCAAGAATATGGGTGGAACCATGCGTTTAGGTGCTTATGACTGCAAATTGATTGACGGCACCAAAACAAAAGAGGCATATGGTGAAGACCTCATTCAGGAAAGGCACAGACACAGATTTGAATACAACAATGAATATAGGGATGTCTTGACAGAAAACGGTCTTGTGATTGCAGGTACAACCCCTGATGATTTCCTGGTTGAAATTGTGGAATTGCCTGACCATCCTTGGTTCATTGGATGTCAATTCCATCCAGAGTTCAAATCAAGACCAAACAATGCGCATCCATTGTTTGCTTCATTCGTGAAGGCTTCTTTTGATAACAAGGAATAAATAATTAATTATTTATTTTCTTTTTTTTCTATTTCCAAACTTTTAAAAAAAGTTTGATCAAAATTTTTTCTTTTTTTCATTTTTTTTAACTTTTTAACTTTCTAACTTTTTAATTACTATTTTTGATTTTACACAATTGTGATTTTGTGCAATTGTGCAAATAATATTTTTATTTTTTTCGCATTTCAAATCATTTTATATTGAATCAAGACCTATTTAATAATATATTCAATAAAAAAATTATTAAAGGGGTAATATGACAGAAATAAGTAAAAATAATAAGGAAATAGGAAAAACAATAGCTACAAAGGTTCCTATAAACATACATAATCAATTGATTGGCTTAATAGAAAATGGTGATTACTTAAGCATTTCAGATTTTTTAAGGGAAGCGATTAGGGAACAGCTGAAGACTTATAAGGTTGCCAATTTCAGGGAAATAGATTATTTTGATGCAAAAAAGGAAGTCTTGAGCTATTTCATAAAATATAATGATTGCTTCTTGGATGAGATAGCCATTGATCTGGAATTGGATTTTGAATTGGTCTTCAACATCATCAATGACCTTATTCTGGAAGGGAGAGTCGTTAAGATATCATATGATGAATTGTTTGAAAAGAGAGGAATCAACAATCCCGATATGATTAATTCAATAGAGGATAGTCAATTGAAACTTGAAGGAAAACGGTTGATTGTCGAATCAAGGGAGAAGGATTATGAATTCATTAGCATAAGACATAATTTCGATTATAAATATGCATTTAAGAATAATGGTGTTGTAGTGGATAATGCTTCTGTAATACTGTCTGAAGCATATTCCTTTGTCAAATAATCCTTTCTTGTTTTTTTTTTAAAATTTTTATGTTTACAGTTTAATTATACTTTTTTAATTATTTCGTAATTAACGATGTGATTTTACTTTTTTTATTAGTTAATAATTTACGATTTGGTTTTATTTTTTTAATTTAACGCTAATTTTTCACTTTAAAATCAATATAACAATTAATTTGAACTTATTTAGTTTAAAAAACTATAATATTTAAATATAATGAAAAAATAATATTCAATTGTCTTATAAAAACAATTTAAACATATTAAATTAGTTTTTTTAAGATTATCTCCATTGATATAATTCCATTAATAGCATTATTTTATATAATATTAGAAAATGGGTCCTATAATGGAATTGTAATGGTTCTAATTAATTAGTTCTAACATTGGAGGTTAGATCTTGTATGCTTGTATTTTTATTAGGAATGTTCTGGATTTCTATCTGAATCATCTGTTTGGCAATATTCATCTTTTATTCAAATCATCTCAGATACATTTGTTCGTAATACTATTAATTCTATTGATTGCCGATTGTTATGATTTGAAATTTGGAATAATTCCTAATAAATTAAGCTTAGTTCTATTGGTTTATGGGATGGCCTTTAATCTAATTTTAAGCATATTATTCGATGATTCATTTATCCTGCTGTTCTCTATAGCTTTGACAGCCTTAATTGGAATAATGTCATTCATTTTATGGTACATCGGATTTTGGGGTGGTGGAGACTTGAAGGTCTTCATTGGATTGTCATTATCATTATCCTTTCTGGATTCAAACCATTTCTCAAGTCTAAATCTACCAATTTCTAATCAATTCATATTTTATCCAAAACCAATTTCAATACTTTTAAATGCCATTTTAATAGCTTTTGCATTGATTTTCATAGTAATTGTCTATGAAATCATGAAAAATAAAAAGATAAGATATTATTCATTTTTATCAATCATTGATTCTAAATGCGCATTTAATCAATTGACAAGAAAATCCGTAGACATTGAAAGTTTGGAAGAAGGTATGGTATTGGACAAATACTATTTTAAAAATCAAATGGCATATAATCGATTTAATGATGAAAAGAGGAACAATCCGAATATTAATTTGAATGCTTATAAGGAAGATGACCTCTATTATTTTTACACTGGGAATAGGATAGGACTAACAAAAGATGATGTGGTATTAATTATGGATTTCTATCATAATGACTTAATAAAAAATCCTAATTTTGAAATTAAGATTGGAATGCCATTCATGCCATTTATTACCTTAGGATATGTGAGTTTTTTATTATTCGGGGATTTCATATCAATCATTTCAGGTTTTATAAAATTATTATTTTAGAGGAAAACAATGAAAGATATCATTAAAGACAATAAGGGTCAAATATCCCTTGAATATATTCTAGGTTCCATGATAGTTATTTTAATAATCAGCCTCATCTCTGTTCCTATTCTAATAACTGCAATGGATTATTCTAATGATATTATCGATTCAATAAACTGCAAAAGCGAATTGTCAAAAATAACCGATGCCATTGACTTCTGCTATGCTTCTGGAAAGGGATCAAAGAGGATTGTATATGTGGATTTCAATCATGATGTAGACATTAACTTTAATAATGACGGCGAAAATGGATTGGCATCAGTTTATCTGAATCTATCGGACACTTCAAAGGAGATTGAATGTTCATTCGATTATCCTGATCTAAATGAAAATGTCCATTTGTCAAAGGGATTGAATAAGATAATTGTAAAATGGGATGAGGATTCAGAAAGGATAGAAATCAATAGAATTATTTAATAAAATCTCTTTTCATAAAATATATAAATTAATTATTTTAAATATATAAGTAGAATAATAATTCTTAATTTTAAAATATTTAAATTTAAATTGATTAAAAACTTAAATAAATTAAGTAATTTAGTTTTATTTTAAAAATTAGGACTTATTTGAGTGTAATTTTTATTTATAAATTTATTCTACCACTTATAAATTAAATAAAGATAGATTTATACGAAAATTGTGAAAAGAGTTGATTATAATGGATTTAGTTACTGGAATCATATTTCTAATTCTATTCCTTATAATTATGGTATTTGCGTTTTCCATGGGGATCTTATCTCCATTTGTAGGTAAAAAGGAAATAGTGTCCATAATTATAATCGGATTTGTTCTTGGCGCTATCGGAGGATACTTCTTCATTGACCCTATCTATGATGAAAGTCCTTATGCGATAGGTAACCTTCAAGGGCTGTTTACAATGGATAGTGAAGTAATTAACCTGAATATCCCATCAACTTCCAATATCAGTGATGTTACCAATGACATCAATAATCTAAGTGGTGTGAACTCTGTAAGCACTAACGGCTTTGAGCTGAAGACAGGATTCATCAAGAACAGCACAAAGATCTATGTTGAAAATCATTTGAGAAGCGACCCTGAGATAGAATCATTCAAGGTAACCAACAATTCAGTATCAGTGGATTTGAAAAATCCTGCTAGTTCAACCACTACACTCGGCTCTCTTGTCAATTGGCTAAGCAATAAGGCTGGAGTAGGCTCTGAATTCGCATTTGTTCATATTCAGGTCCATGTAAATGCAAATGATGTGGTGGAAGTCAGGGATTATTTGAATGAAAGCCATTATAATATTGTTTCAATTGAAGGGCCTGTGCAGAATACAATTCATTATCTTGAGGACCATTTGGCTCCAACTTATGTTGTGATGATTATTTCAGGACTTGTAGGTGTGGCTGTAGCGATTGCAGGAATATTCGTAGAGCCTTTGACAAAATTTACCAGAAGATTCAAAAAGGACCAGTCTGAAAAGTTAAGAGGACGAAGAAGGAGACGTTAATCAATTCTTTATCTTTATTCATTTTTTATTTTTATATGTACAATTCATTAAAGGGGGATAAAATGACTAAATTCTGTCCGGAATGTGGATTTGAGCAGCACAGTGATGATAATCGCTTTTGTTCAAATTGCGGTTTTGATTTTTCTAAATTAGAGGATATTGAATCAGATAATTCTATTGTTAATGTTCCTATTAACTCTAAAGGGGATTCTGTTTCTAAACCACTAAGCTCTGATGCTTCTAAAAAATCCATTTCTGGTGCTTCTTCTACTTCAAGTGCTAAAAGTTCATCATCTTCCAGTACTAGAACCGCTAAAACTTATACAAGCAATTCATCTGAAAATGGCTTTTTATCCAATTTATCCTTTAATAAATGCTTTTTGGCATTTGCATTGCTTTTAATATTCCTGCTTATCCTTGGAATGATTAGCGATGCAACACAAACAGAACCATATTCAGATAACGGATTAACTTCATTCATGGAAAGATCAAACAGTTATGGATTGTCAGACTTTATTGATGATTCCGATAATTATTATGATGATTCTGATTCAGAGTATCTGAAATATGGCGGCGATGGTGAATCTGATATTTTCAGGTAATATTTTAAATAATTTTCAAATAATTCTTTTTTTATTAAATATGGTGTAAATTATGAAATCTGCAGTTTTATTCTCTGGCGGAAAGGATAGTGTAATGGCTTTAAACTATGCTATAAACAATGGAGATGATGTTGATTATCTTCTATCAATCAAGTCTGAAAATGATGAGTCATATATGTTTCACGTTCCAAACATTCATATGACAGACCTGATATCACAAGCTGTAGAGATACCAATCATTGAAGTCAATACTGCCGGTGTAAAGGAAGAGGAGCTGGAAGATTTAAAGGATGGTTTCAAACAGCTTAAATCACTTGGAATCGAAGCGATTTACACTGGTGCTCTCTTTTCAACCTATCAAAAGTCAAGAATAGAAAGATTGGCTGATGAGATTGGCATTAAGGCAATTTCACCATATTGGCATATGGATCCGAAGGAATATATGGACTTGGTGATTGATTCAGGCTTTAAGGTAATAATCAGCGGCGTTTTTGCTGAAGGGCTGGATCAGACATGGTTAGGCAGGCTAATTGACAGGGAAGCTTTAGAGGAATTGGAAAAAATAAGCGAGAAAACCTATATGCATCTTGCTTTTGAAGGTGGAGAGGCAGAGACATTGGTTATTGATGGTCCAATATTCAAAAAAAGGATTGAAATATTAGATGCAGATATAGATTGGCACTTGGACAATGGTACCTATAATGTAATCGATGCACGTTTGGTTGATAAGGAATGATAAGAAATATTGATCAGTCATGTTTAGTTCTATGGAATAATTGCAAATATTTATATTTGACAATGTCCTTCTTTTTTATATGGAGCAAATTGGGTGTATTATATGGATTTTAAAAAAAGCATTTTAACTGTTTCAATCATCTTGATGATTCTTTTCTCAATAGCCATTCTCATGAGTCCTATTTCTGCAGAGGACAATGCGCCAAAGGGCTTTGAAACATATTATATGAGAGGATATGGTTTCAATGTTCCAAGCTCATATAAATTGGTGGATGAAGGATGGGACGAAGTGAATCATTTAAATTATATGAATTTTCAGAAGGGTAATAATTTTGTAAACATTAGCCTAGAGAGACATTCTTCAAGCTTCAACAAGAATGTCATGGACGGATTCAGCTCTTTCAGATTGAATGATGAAAAGCTATACAAAACCTCAATATCTGGAATTACAGGATTTTACAATAAAAGGAATAAGGTCAAGACATTTGTCTTTGCATCTGAAGATGACATGGTCTATTTGCATGTAAAGGGGCCGAAAGTCTCCAATGTGGTTTCATCTATCAATCAAAGGGATTATAAGCCATATCACAACAGTGAGTATGATTTTGATGACGATGCATATTATGAGTCAGATGCCTTTGATGACTCCTTTGACGATTCCTTCGATGATGCATCATATTATAATTATGCTTGGTAAAAATCAGTCGTTAATGGATTAAATACAATGTTCACATCCATTATTGTGAAAAAACAATCTTATAATCTATTTTTCTCTTTTCTCTTTTTTCAGAATCCATCTTAACAAGGTCAAAAATCAGTTTGTCTTCAGTAAGTCTTTTCCACATCTTATATGTTTTTTTCAGGAAATCCTCATCCAAATCTCGTTTTTCACTTATTATCGGGCACTGATAAGTCATGTCATCCTCATCATAAATCAAATGCAGATTGTCATCTTTATCCAAATGTGGACTAAGTGGGAAAGACCTGCATTGAATTGGCCTTAGCCTTCTATTGCAATGTGGCGGATTGGTGCATTTGATATAATATACATTACCTTTCCAGGAATCCGGATATTCAATCTCATCTGTTGTTTCATAAAAGATCTCAAACCAATCGGATTCGTTATCCAGCATCTCCTCCTCGCCAGGAAGCAGATATAATACCATCTCTGCAATAACATTGTTCTTTTCACCGTTTTCAACGGTGCAGCAAATGGAATTGCAAAGCTCTCCACAATTGAACTGGCCTAATGGAGATGCATTCTCGGTCATATTATATATTTTCATATAGTCTTTTTTTCTTAGGGAGGATTTCATTTCATTCACATTTTTTGCACTGATTTAGATAATATTTATGTATCTTTTTCTTAAAAAGTTATTGATTATAGGGATTTGGAACCTAATTGAATATTTTATTGAAAAAACCATTCTTGAGACATATTTCATTAAAAGTCAGGAACTGATATCTTAACAAAAATTCTTGTTTTTTAACAAAAAATGGCTGTTTTCCTTATAAAACTTTCGTTTATGTAAAAAATAGATTACATTTATATACTAGATTGACAAAATAAGATTATGAATTTATAAGAGGTGATAAAATGCATAAAAGAATTCTAGCTATTTGCTTGGTAACCATGTTTTTAGCAATGGCTGTTATTCCAACTGGATTTGCTGCAAATACAGATCAAGTTGTAATAACATATGGTGAAACTGCATATATGAATCCGCAATACAAATCTGTTGTAGACAATTATTTTGCAGAGAAAGCTAATGTAGACTTAAACAATGTAAATTCAAAAGTAATCACTGCTGGGGATGTGAACAAGATTTCCAGTGGTTTTTCAGGTAAGTATTACAATTCCAATCAGATCTTTTCATCCGCTTTGCTTGACTTGAACCAAAACGGTGAAATTACCGTGGAAGTAGATGATTCAATCACTACAATCACTCCTGAAATGTATATGTCTGCACTTAAATCAGCAGGTATCCAAGGAGGACATGTCTATGTGACAAGCCCAGTTAGCGCTACCGGTGAATCCGCACTTGCAGGTATCATGGATTGTTATGAGGAAGCGACTGATGTTGAAATTCCGGAAAACGTGAAAGAGGCAGCCAATCAGGAGATTGCCACTCAAGCTGAAATCATAAACAATTCCAACGTCAGTGCCGATGACTTGAATAAGTTGGTGGAAGATGTCAAGGAAAAGGTTAGTGAGGAAAACATTACAGATCATGCAACAATTGTAAACATCATTAATGATTACAGTACAACTTACAATATCAACATATCTGATAATGATATAGAAAACCTTGCAGAGACCATTGAACAAGTTCAATCTGTTCAGGATGATGCAAATGCCTACAAAGAGCAAATAAGCGATATAGTAGACAGTTCATCTTCTGATGGCGGATTTTCCTTAGATGGAATATTCAATAGCATATTAAGCGTTTTCAATATAAATCTTTAAAATAATTTGGCAATTTATATTTGCTTAGATTATTTTTTTAATATTTTTTTAATATTTTTTTTAACTTTTTTTATTTTTCTTTTTTTCTTATTTTATTAGGTTATTTTTTAAATCGTGTTTTTTCTTTTTAATATTTTTAGTTTTTTTCCATTTTTTTAACTTTTTTTATTTTAAATTTTAGTTTTTTTCCATTTTTTTAACTTTTTTATCATTTTATGTCAAAAAATATCAAAAATTATTTATTAATAATTGAATAAATCTTCAATTAATTAATTTCAATAATCTAATAAACTCTGTTTATTATTTTATTCGGATTAAGGAGGAGAGAATATGAAATTTAATAGGATTGCAATTATAGCTATTTTGGCAATATTTGCTGTTGTTTTAGCAGGTTCTGCATCTGCATTTGATTTAGGTTTCTTAACCGGATCAGACAGTGAACCTCAAGAAGTAACAGTTGGAGGTATTGATTTCAGCATACCTGCTGGATTTACTGAAAATGAACAATATAAAATGGTAAATGAAAAAGCCGAGTCTTCTTCTATAGATTATTACATGTCATCTGCTGGTTATGAGGATGATACAAAAGCAAATGCTATTTATATATTAGTAGGAGATTACGGAGACTACAATGTCACAAATGATATAATTGAATATGTTTTAGAGTCAGAGGACTATGAAAAGAAAACTATCAATGGTCATGATGGTTATTTAGTTCAACAAACCGCTACAGACAGTTCTGACATGATGGATGTGGAACAGCCTATCTATATGTTTGTATATGAAGAAAATGGAGATTTAGTCTACCTTGGTGCAACTCAAGAATCTTATTTCAGTGATATTATTATAGAATAGATCATTTCTATTCTTTTTTTATTATCTTTTTTGTTTTATTTTGTTTTATTCTGTTTTTGAATTCTTTTTTTAATTCTATTTTCTCTTTTTTTAATTCACAAATACTAGTTCTTCTTATAGTAAATGATTTTTATAAAACTTTATAATGTATAATAGATATATAAATAGTTAATTAAGTTATTATATTAACTTATTATATTCATTTTGAAGAAAAAATTCAATGAAATAATCAATTGTTTTAATTAAAATTATGATTAATTATTCTTATATTTATACTATTAAAATATATTTTAATTAATCAATATTTTGTTTATTTTAATCGTCTGTGAGATGTTACAATGAAGAGGTTTATTGCTATAGATGGACTTGATGGTTCTGGCAAAGATACACAAGCAAGACTTATTAAAGAGAAATATGAAAAGGAAGGAACTGTGATAATCCGTTCTCATCCTACATCAGACAACTTCTTTGGCCGTCATTCCAAATCCGCTTTGGAAAAAGGGGGAAAGCTTAATAAGGTAATAGCCACTCTCTGTTATGGGGCGGATGCAATAAGATCTGTTATCAAGTATTACGGCAAGGCAGACACTGTCATTTTTGTAAGGTATACATTGGCTGTTTCCTACCTGAACAAAGCCATCTCAGTTCCAGTCTATAAGCTTGTATGCTTTGCCCTTCCTGTTTCCGAATATTTCTTCTACTTGGATGTTTCTCCTGAAAAATTGGTTGAACGTGTGCAAAAGAGGAATGAAAAAGAGGAAATGTTTGAAAATTATGAAGCTTTTGTAAAGGTAAGGCAAAAGGCGGAACCGGTCTTATACAATTGGCATGTAATTCCTGCAGATGATGCGCCAGATGTTATATTTGCTAAAATAGAGGCTATTTTGGATGAATTGGATTCTAAATTATTAAATGAACCTAAAAAATTAGAATGATTCATTTACAATCTTTTTTTAAAAAATAGTTTTAAAATATTATAAATTTTTTTAAAATAATTATAAATAGTTTTAGATAGTTATAAATGGTTAAAAATAGTAAAAATAGCTATAAAAATA
>NZ_JAFQQZ010000009.1 GCF_017410345.1 Methanobrevibacter sp. | reverse complement strand
TTTTTAAAAGGTAAAAAATATGGCAAATCTAAAAATAGGTTTAGCAGGCAATCCTAATGTAGGAAAAACCACTTTATTCAATACATTGACTGGTTTGAACCAACATGTAGGTAATTGGCCTGGTAAGACCGTAGCACAAGCAATCGGCCATTATAAGCATAATGGCAATGAGGTTGAAGTAGTGGATTTACCTGGTAACTATGCATTAAGTGCTCATTCAATGGAAGAGATTGTATCAAGGGACTTTATCGTGGATGAAGACTCTGATGTGATTGTAAACATCATTGATGCAGCAAACATTGAGAGAAACTTGTATTTGACCGTTCAAATGATGGAACTCGGAGCTAATTTGGTAGTGGCCTTAAACATGAACAAGTATGCTCAGGATAAGGGATATACCATTGATGCAAACAAGCTTTCCGAATTGTTGGGAGTTCCTGTAGTTGAAATTGAGGCAAATAGTGATACAGGTAAGGAAGAACTGCTTAGAACCATTGAACAGGCAGCTCAAAACCCAGCAAATACTACTGAAAGGTTAGTTTACAATAACGAACTTAAAGAGCATATTGTTGAGCTTCAGGCTGTAATAGAAGAAGATAAGAACTTACTTGATGTTCCTTCATCTTGGATTGCAATCAAGTTGCTTGAGAACGATGAGATTGTGGAAGAGAAAATTGAAGGATCTTCAAAAAGAAACAATATTCAAGCTGAAACAAAAAAGGTCAAAGACCACTTGCAAGGCATTTTCGGTGAAGGCAGTGAAGAGGTCATAGCAAATGCAAGATATGCGTTTATTGACGGATTATTAAAGGAATCCCTCACAAAGCCGGACCACTTGAAAGTGTCCATAAGTGAAAAGATTGATAAAATTGTTACAAACAGAATATTGGGTTTCCCTATATTCATTCTCATAATGTATGCAATGTTCCAGATCGTATTTACATTTGGAGCACCTTTCCAAGACTTGATTGATGAATTCTTTGGAATACTTGGGGACTTTGTAATAGGTTCCCTTGGAGAGACAATGCTTTCCTCCTTCCTTGTTGATGGACTCATAGGAGGGGTTGGTGGAGTATTGGTCTTCTTGCCTCAAATTATTCTATTGTTCCTCATCATCAGTTTCCTTGAAGATTGCGGATACTTGGCAAGGGCAGCATTCGTTATGGACAAGCTCATGCATAAATTCGTTGGGTTGCATGGTAAGGCATTCATTCCTATGCTTTTAGGATTCGGTTGTGGTGTACCTGGTATCATGGCAACCAGAACCATGGAGAATGAAAAGGACAGATTGATCACCATGTTGATTGTGCCTTTCATGTCCTGTTCCGCAAGAATGCCGGTATACTTATTGTTGGTAGGCGCATTTTTCGCTGCTAATCAAAGTCTTGTAATATTGTCTTTATACTTACTTGGAATCATTGTGGCAGTAATTGTTGCTTTCATTTTAAGAAAAACCACATTCAAGGAAATGTCTGCTCCATTTGTAATGGAACTTCCTGACTACAAATTGCCTACAATCAGAGGTATCTTGATGCACACCCTTGAAAAATCATGGGGATTCATCAAAAAGGCAGGTACCATCATTCTTGTAGCAACCATTATAATTTGGATGTTAAGTTACTTCCCTGCAGGAGTGGAATATGGATCTCAAGAAAGTGCAATCGGTCAAATAGGTACTGTAATCGCACCGGTATTTGCTCCTTTAGGATTCGGCGAATGGCAACCTGCAGTGGCATTGGCATTCGGTCTTGTCGCTAAGGAGGTTGTAGTCGGTACCTTCAGTTCGCTCTTTGGTGTGGCCGAGGAGGGAGCCGGAATCGCCGCTGCAATGCATGGAATATTCACTCCGCTTACAGCTTATGTATTCATGGTATTCGTACTATTGTACATACCTTGTTTTGCAGCCCTTGGGGCAATCAAACAGGAAACCGGCGGATGGAAATATCCATTGATAATGTCTGCAGTTACTTTAATTACTGCATATGTAGTGTCCTTCATAGTCTATATGGTGGGACTTGGATTAGGATTGGGTTAAACCAATTCTAATTTTTTATTTTTTTCTTTTTGAAAAGCAATTGAAATTTTTTCTTTTTGAAAAGTCATATAAAATCAATAATTATTTTTTTTATTAATTTAAGGTGAGATCATGCAATGTAGAATGTGCGGATATGAATTTGATCCTATGCACGGAGGATCCTGTGGCAGTTGCGGTCAATGCAAAGGATGCAATAAGGCAATCTGTCCGAGATGTGGATATGGAAATTCACTCGCTTATGAAAAGGAATTTGATTATATATCAAAACTTCAAAATAAAATCAAATCCATTAAATCAATGATTTAATGATATTTTTTAAAATATTGATTAGAACACTTGTTTTAAACAATAAATACTTAAATAAATTTAGTTTTAAAAAATAAATATTTATTAATATTTATAACTAAATAAAAATCATATAATTTCCTATTTTTCTAAATAAAATTCATTACTTATTTAAATACTATTTTAAAGGATTATTCTTCTTTTTTCTAAAAATTTTTATAGTTTAATTTATTCATTATTCTTATTTTTAAAAATAAGAATTTATTTCATAATATTTTTTAATATGGTGCTTTGTTCTTATTTTGATTTTATATTAATCAATGGAATTTGTTTGTTTATCATATTTATCAAGTGTACTTGATTTTTAAATAAAATAAACAATTAATAAAAAGTTTTAATATTTTATTACTTTAAAAAAAGTATTACTTTTCTATCTTATTTTTGCTCTTTAGTAATACAAAACAAACATTTATAAATGCTTTATATATAAATATTATTGTTTATTTGTTGTAAATTAGGGTAAGGAGTGTTTTATTCGGTTTATTTAACAAATAAAGGACATATTCTGCTTCAATGTAATACTATTGGAAAAAATATTTTCAATAAAAGTATTACTGAAGTATTACGTTCGCAATGAATTATATTAGAAAAGTATTACTTTTTATATATAAATCGTTAAGAGTTTTGCATTGAATTTTCATAAAGTATTACTTTGTATTACTTTATGATATAAAAGTTAATTTTTATGGATGATTTTTAATGATGGTCTTGGAAAGTAAGCTTTTATAGTGTGATTTATTATCAAATTAAATTGGAGGAAAAATAATATGCATATACCTGATGGTTTTATACCTCTTTGGCAATGTGCAATCTACTATGTAATCTTGATCATTGCATTGTACTTTGCAGGAAAATGGGCCAAAGCAAATCTTGATGAAAAACGTATACCATTACTTGCAGTATTAGCTGCAGGTATCTTTGCAATTATGTCCATGAACATGCCAATTCCATTTGGTACCAGTGGACATATGGTCGGTGGAGCATTAGTCGCTATCGTATTTATGGCTCCTGAAGCAGCAGTTCTTGTATTTACTGCAGTATTACTTATCCAAGCTTTGTTCTTCGGAGACGGTGGTATTACTGCTTTAGGTGCAAACGTATTTAACATGGCTATTGTTGGAGGATTCGTTGGTCTTTACACCTTTAAGGCATTAAAAGACATGATTGGTAAATATCCTTCCGCATTTGTAGCAGCATGGCTAGCAACCTTGGTTGCAGCAGTCGTGGCAGCTATTGAAATGGCTATTGCAGGAACTTTCCCATTGACTGTTGGAGTTGCTTCCATGGCACTATACCATGCATTCATTGGTATAATTGAAGGAGTATTAACTGTAATTGTTCTTTATGCTCTTGAAAAATTCAGACCAGACCTACTGGCATGGAACAGAGAATAGAGGGTGAAAATATGGAATTAAGTCAACAAGATAAATATTTAATCGTAGTAGGGATTATATTCTGTCTTGCATTAGCAGTATTATCCCCTTACATTGCATCTGGCGATCCGGACGGATTGGAAAAATCTGCTGAAGACGCAGCAGTTGGTGAAGATGTGGAATCCGCAGTTATCGAATCACCATTCCCAGACTATACCTATGAGCCTTTAGACAAATTAGGTGAAATCGCAGTATTGTTATTCGGAGGAATAATAACACTGATAGTTGGTTTAGGTATAGGTTATGCATTGAAAAAAGACTAATTTTAGTGATTAGTTAAAATTGAAATCCTATTGGATTTTAAAATTAGAAAAAACAAATCTTGGATATTAATTATTCTTATAATTATTATCTGAGATTCACCTCTTTTTCTATTTTACTTTTAAATAAATTTTTATATTTTGATTTCGAAATTATATTTATTGAATATTTTTTTTTAAAGATTATTTTTATGGGATATTATGGCAATTGAAGAAGTTAGAACATTGGAATACATCTCTTCACAGGATTCAATAATCCATAATCTGGAAGGTAGGGTCAAGCTTGTTGCCATTTTACTCATCATTCTTTTTACTGTTTTTTCAGATAGATTGATAGTTCCTATCGTACTTGAATGCTTTTTATTGATTGTCATGTTCTTGGCGGAATTGTCCTTTAAGGACAGCTTTAAGAGAGTGCTTCTTCTCTTGCCATTCGGTGGTTTTGTAATAGCATTCCAGCCATTCATACACCCGGGAAATATTATCTGGCAGGGTCCTTATTCATGGCTCTTCATTACAGATACCGGTTTAAATTGGACGGTTCTTTTATTTGCTAGGTTGATTGTCTGTCTGACAGCTATTGTAATCCTTTCATCTACCTCACCTATGCAGGAAGTGGTGCAGTCATTCAGAAAGCTTGGAATGCCAAGAGATCTCGCTATGATTTTGACAATTATGGTAAGGTTCCTCTTTATCTTTGTGGATGAATTGAGGGACATTCGTCAATCAATGACATCAAGAAACTTTGATCCATTCAATAAGGACATCCCATATAAGTGGAGAGTAAAGCAAGTGGGATATAGTATAGCAATGATGTTCTTGAAGGCATATGAAAAGGGAGAGACCATCTATTTAAGTATGGCAAGCAGATGCTTTTCAGACAATTCCAACTTGTATCATGCAAAGACAATCATCGGTAAGCATGAGTATATCTTTTTGGCTGCCATAATTGGAATCATAATCGTTTTGGAATTGATTGTATTGTTCTATTCCAATCATTTAGGTTACTTTGGAATTTCCTTATCTTTATAGTTTTTCTAAATTATTCTTTAACATTTTTAACTATTTTTATCTATATGCTATAGTTTTTTATTCATCAAAATAAAAAAATTTAGGTATACCTAAAAATTTAGAAACATTTATATATCATAAAGACAAATCTATAATTAGCAATAAATTTAGGCACACCTAAATTTTATTGTTTTTCTTGAAAAAATCTTAAATTATGTTGTTTATTAGTTCGGTTAATAATGATCTAAAGTTTTCCTATTTGACTTCAAATAACTTCCTCCCTTTCTTTAGATCATTATTGACTTAAAAGAATTTCAAACACATCATTTTCTTCTGCAGTTTCGCTCACTGCTTCTTTTAAAAGAAATTCTTGGAATTGATAAGGAACGTTTTTGATTATAAAAGAACCATTTTAAAATAACTTTAATGTTATTTGCAATCTCCAAATAAGTACATAGTATTCTCATATCCCAGGTTTGCTATGTACTGCCTCTTATTTTTTTAATTATTATTATTTTTTCTAGAGCAGCTTTCTATTAAATGTCAATTTTTCTATTTTTCTCTGTAGCTTTTCTATTAAAGATCTGTTTTCTATTTTTTCAAACATTCGATATGTTTTTTAAATGATCAATTTTTTTACACATAATTTTTTAGGTAAACCTAAAAATTTAGAAACATTTATATACTATGAAGACAAATCTATAATTAACAATAAGTTTAGGTATACCTAAATTTTATTGTTTATTGAATAAAAATCTGTAATAATCTTATTAATGATAAGTTCTAAAATTCAAGTAAATTGTACATAGTATTAGTTAATCATATTATCCAAATCTCTTGAATTTAGAATTTATTATTAATGTATTTAGTTAATGAGTTTTACATAAAACACACATCATTTTCTTCTGCATATAATCGCTCTATTTAAATTGTATACTCAGGGTCCAACTAAATGAAGATTATACTCCACTTGGTAAATAATATCACTTATTATTTATCTCAATCTCCAAAATTGGTTCATAGCTTTGCTATGAATTTTATTTTCTTTTTTTTTCATTTTTTTAAAATAAGTACAAAATTGTTTTTTAAATTTTCTAAAAATAGTATTTTTTCTATTGATTCCTTCTTTCTTTTTAATAGATTCTAATCCCTTTATCCTTTAGAATAGCTGCTAAATAGATGAAGGATATTACAAAGAAGTATGATAAGACAGGTATGTCCAATATTCCGGTTTCCACTCCTAAAATGGTATAAGTCAATATTAAGCTATATATTGCAATGTAAAATGAGTCTTTAGTGACTTTGATTATTTTATATCCAGTTCCCAATATGAATCCGAGCAAGCACATCTCTAAAGCAACCCCAAGCTTTCCAAAGTCTACAATCATTTGGCCCAATAGGGTAGGGGTAACAGTCACTTCGGTTCTCCAGGCTATCAATTTGCCAACCAGCATTCTAGGTCCAAGATCGCTTCCTGGCATTGAGCTTGCTATCATCTTTCCATGGAGAATTCCAAAGTTCCCTGAAATTTGATTCAATAGGTTCAATACATGCATTGTAAAGTTTGCCCTATGCTCTAAAGTTGAGAACATGCTTGTGTTTGAACTGATTGCAAGTTCATTCAGTGATCTCAAGTAGCCAATTCCCATTATTGCACATACTCCAATGAATGCACCTATAATCACTTCCCAAACTGATAATATCTCTCCACAGTAAGCGATTATGATCATCATAAGCAGGATTGCAATGATAGGAGTCCTGTATTCAAGTGTGAGAACGGTTATCATTCCAATGGCTGTCAGAATCAGGAATCTGAATCTTACTTGGCTTCTGTTGATTTTGCCCCTTTTGAACTGATTCAAGTAATGTGATGCGATTAAGCCTATACCAGGAATAACTAAAAATACAGGCATTGTAAACATAGGCTTAAGGGAGTATCTTAAGGAGGATTTGAGTATTGGCAATCCTCCAACAGATGCAATGCTAATAAACAGGAATATGATTCCAATCAATGTGAGGCAGAATCCGATTGAATGGATGTCCTTTGTATTGAATAGTGGAATCTGATTGTTTTTATTCTTTTCACTATTGTCATTGCTCTGATTGTTTAAAATGAATCTTGGAAAAATGATTGATCCAATAAAAAAAGAAATAAATGCAATTAGTATGACAATCTGCAAATCCCTTGAAACGGGGTCAGTTGCAAGAAGCAGAAAAAGAGTGAATGTAACTAAAACAATAAGTGGTGAAAATATTTCCTCTTTCATTATCCTGCTTTTTTTAAAGATGGATAAAAAGTTTTCACCAGGATATAAGCTCTTGAAATAGCTGTTGACCCATTCATTTTCAATAAATTCAAATATTTTGAAGATAATTGTGAATAAGAATGAGTTTCTTAGCATATCTTCTATATTTCTAGTTATTGTGCTAGTTATAGAATATATCAAGCTCATATTTTCACTTTATTGTTTTAATTAGTATTTTAGTTTAAATTTTTTATTAGTTGATCATTATTCTAATTGTAAGTCCTGATTTTTATTGGACCTGTTTGGCCATTGAAATCTCCCAATATTTTACTTGCTGTTTTCAAATCGGTTTCATTTGCCCTATTGATTTCAAGGGCATCGGTTTGGCCATCTTTTAAGACAATGCAAGGCTTCTTATTATTGTATAAGGCATTCAACAGTTTCTGATATTTCACGCTATCCAGGTTGTCTATGGCAATGCTTGTGCTTATTTCATACTGGGTTCCATTAGGGATTTCACTTGCCAAATCATTAATATTAGTTATTTCCTTTGGAGCAAATTCAATGTCCTTAATGTTATTGTAGGTATCTCCATTTGATTCCAGGCTTATTGAATCGATGAATATGTCTGCATTAGGCACATCCTTATAGAATCCGGCAAGCAATTCCCTGCCGTCATTGTCAATCAGAACGTTTACCTTTTCCTTTTCACTCTCTCCAAGCCACAAGACATCTCCACTCAGTTCAATCTTTTCTCCAGTGCTTGAATCCCTTCCAGCTATTGTGCTTGTTACCTTATTGCCATTTTGATAATAGTTCAAATAGGTTTCAAGTATTTTGGCATTGGTTGAATAATCGAAAGAAGTGGCAGAGGCATTTGATGAGTCATCATCAGCCATATGGTAGATGGCAAATCCGGCAGCGCCTATAATGCAGATTATTATCAATAAGTCGATTATTGTAATTTTACTTAAGAATCTTGGTTTTTTCATGCTTTAACCCAGTTTTAATATATATTGAGATTATTCTTCGTAAATAGCTCCTAAAGGACACATATCAAGGCATATTCCACAATCATCACAACCATCCTTGATGATCATGGTGTATCCTTTTTTCTCAATCAAGTCCTTTGGACAGACAGGAATGCATTTTTCACAAACTCCGCATTCATCTAAATCAATTACTATCAATATATCGCCTCATAAAACTATATTTTTTGTGAATTTTATCAGTTATTAAAATTTACTTGGTTAATAAGATCATTTAATTAATACTATTTTAAATTATAATATTTTATCTTTATATAATTTTGTAAAATTTCGATGTTTTTCTAATGGATTTTCCCTTAAAATGCTTTATTTTGATTTTTATTTTAAATTTTTTCATCAAATTTTCCCATATCCACAACCTTTATATATAATAAAGTTTAAAATAATATTGTTGTAATTATTATGCAAGGGTTCCCGAGCGGCCAAAGGGGAAGGACTTAAGATCCTTTGGTGTAGACCTACGAGGGTTCGAATCCCTTCCCTTGCACTTTTTCTTAATTATTTTATCAGATTTCCCGCCTTAGTGGCTCAGCCGGTAGAGCGCTACCTTGGTAAGGTAGAAGTCGGGGGTTCGAATCCCCCCTAAGGCTCTTTTTTCTAATTGGTCCAAAAAGGATTAATTAGTTTTTTTATTTTTTTTTTCAACGAAAGTTGTTTTTTTTTTAAAATTAGTCATTAAGGTATAATACTTAAATAAAGGTATCATACCTTAAACACTAATTTTTAAGTTTTTTTATAATCAGAGGATTATTTTTTCTTATTTTTCATAAGCTGCGAATTTGATAATCATTTGATATTATTTAATAATCAATGAATTTAAATAGGATAAAGTGTATATTTTATTTGCAGTTGAAATGAATTTTTATGAATTTATAAGATTAATTTGAATTGATTGGGTGATAGTTTGGTTAAGCATTTTAACGTTATGATGGCGGCATTCATTTCCGGAACTGTGGCATTGTTCACCTCAGTTTTAGGTGTTTCCGGTACCATCATAGGATCTGTATTAAGTTCATTCCTCTATCAATTGCTTTCAGGATACTCTGAAGAGAAGATTGAGGAAGGTTCCATAAGAAAACCTAAATTGGCCAATGAGATTGTCTATATATTCCCATTGGTTGTGATTGGAATCATAGAATTGATATTCCTCCTTTCCGCTTTGCATTACAGATTCGACATGATCTTTACTTTTCTGGAATCAGCTGTAGCTAATAATCTGTTCAGGTTGATGGGTATTGGCTTAATAGTTTTGGGGGCTTATCCTTACTTCGATTCAAACAATATCGACAAACGTAATGGAACTGTCGTTTTGATTGTAGGTGTATTATTGCTTTTAAGAGGTTTGGTGGACGTATCTGATATTACTTACAAAGCATTTCAGGTCTTATTTGCTGACTTTGACATGTTATTTGCATTATTGGTAATTGTATTGTTGACACTTGTCATATTGAATATTATAATAGGCTCTGAAAATGAATATTTCAAGTCAAATGAATTCATCAACAGCCATAGGCCAAGAAAAGCTCATGCAAGAAAAATAGACACTTCATTCAGTCAAAATGATAATCTAAAGGATAATTTAAATAATAATATTCAAAACAGGGATTCCAATAAGATCACTCAAGAGAATCCTGATCAACTTCCTCTTTATGAAGAGGAGGTCATTCTTGTAAACAATCCGGAAGATCCAGAAAATCCTATTAAGAAAAGAATCTTAAAAAGGATAGATTCAGATAAAAATAGTGATGATGATTTTCAGGATATCTATATAGTCGATGAATTAAAATAATATTCATCCATCCTTTCTTTTTTTTATTGATTTATTTTTCTAGATTTAGTCATTCTCTAATTTTTTTAGATTTTTATTTATTCTCTTTTTTTTAATTAGACCTTCTCCAGGTGTTTCCACATTTGGTACATCTTATGAAATAGGTTGGAGCCTCATCGGCGGATCTTGTTTGGACTGTCCACCAGTAGCCTTTGGTTCCTCCGCATTTGTAGCAGGTAATCTCTTTTGTAGGCAGGGCCACATTATTGTTGTCAGTTACAATAACCTCATTCTCTTTTTTCCTTTCCCCTTCAAACTGATACTCCGCTCTAATGCTTTCTTCGGATATCTCTTCCTCATATCCGCAATCACATTTGATTTTCTTGTTTTCAGGTATCAGCATTTTACCGCAATTAGGACAGAATCTCATAATTGTCGCTCCAAAACGATTAGTCTTATAATGATTTTTTTCATGACCAATCCATCATCAATATCATGATATTTTTTAATAATTTGTCATTATTTATAATGGTATTGATCCAATTCGCCATGGAAAATTTTAAGTTTTTCAATGATTTCATTGAAATTTTTAAAAAATTTATTTTCTCGAATATTATACTACTTTCTTTATTATTTTCTTATAATATAAATTTTTAGATTTTTCTTAACTTTCTTAATATTTTTGACTTTTTTGTGCTTACTTATCGATAATATTAAAATTCATGATAAATTTATGAAAAATTCACAATAATTTATAATAATTTATCATGACAAATCAACATATTTATATACAATGTACATTAAAAGTTATAGTATATACAATCTTTATTGAAAATTATGGTATATTAAAGAATGGAGGAAATATCAATGATTGAAATTCGCTTCCACGGACGTGGAGGACAAGGTGCTGTAACTGCAGCAGAAATTTTAGCAAAGGCAGCATTTAAAGATGGTAAATACTCTCAAGCGTTCCCATTCTTCGGTGTAGAAAGAAGAGGGGCCCCTGTTATGGCATTTACCAGAATCGACAGCGAACCTATCAACTTAAGATATCAGGTTTACAACCCTGATCATGTGATAGTTCTTGACGATGGTCTTTTGAATGTTGTGGATGTCTATTCTGGATTGAAGGAAAATGGTGAAGTTATTATAAACACTCACGAAAAGGTAGAATCTGAAAGTTACAAAGTATTTGATGTGGATGCAACAGGCATCGCATTGGAGATTTTAGGTGTGAACATTGTAAACACCATCATTTTAGGATACTTTGCGAAGAAGACCGGTGAAGTAAGTATTGAATCACTTCTTGAAGTAATTAAGGAAACCTTCCCAGGTCCAATTGGAGAGAAAAACGCAGTGGCAGCTCAAAAAGCTTATGATATGGCTTAGGTGGCTGTATAATTAATATTATAAAAGGTGATTAGATGGTTTCTATTGGATGTGCAATTAGTGAACCTGGAAGTACTCGTAAAAACAAGACAGGGAGTTGGAGAACTTTTAAGCCAATCCTTGACAAAGAAGCTTGTGTAGATTGCAATAACTGTCTCATGTTCTGTCCAGAAGGATGCGTAAACAAGGAACATGACATTGATTACGATTATTGCAAAGGTTGCGGTATTTGTAAAGAGGAATGCCCAGTTCAAGCTATTAAGATGGAAATAGAATAATTATGTTGATATTTGGATAGATAAAGTCTATCATTATAAAATAATTTAAGTGGAGAAAATTTTATGGCAAAAGAAATTATGACAACAAATAGAGCAGTTGCAGAAGCTGTAAAGTTAGCAAAACCACAAGTTGTTCCTGTTTATCCTATCACTCCTCAAACTACCATATCCGAATACCTTGCACAGTTCGTTGCAGACGGTGATTTGGATGCGGAGTATATCAGAGTGGAATCAGAACACAGTGCAATCAGTGCTACTTTAGGAGCTTCCGAGGCAGGAGTAAGAGTATTCACTGCTACCTCATCTCAAGGATTGATGTTGATGCATGAGATATTATTCGCAGCTGCAGGTATGAGAGCTCCAATAGTAATGGCAGATGCGAACAGGGCAATCTCTGCTCCATTGAACATTTGGAACGATCAGCAAGACTCCATCGCACAAAGAGATGCAGGATGGATTCAACTTTATGTGGAAAATGCACAGGAAGGATTTGACACTATTCTTCAAGCATATAGGATTGCAGAGCATGAAGAGGTTATGTTACCTGTAATGGTATGTTTGGACGGATTTATCTTAACACACACCGTCGAACCTGTAGACTTATTGGAACAAGCTGAAGTTGATACCTTCCTTGAACCTTATGTACCTAAATTCGCTTACCTTGACCCTGAAAGGCCAATGTCCTTAGGTAACTTTGCAGACCCTGAATATTACACAGAGGCAAGACATGACATGCAAGTTGCTATGGACAAGTCCATGGAAGTAATCAAGGAAGTAGGTGCGGAATTCGGTGAGAAATTCGGAAGAAGCTACGGATTGACTGAAAGCTACCTTTGTGATGATGCAGAAATCATTTTAGTCTGTATGGGTTCAATGGCAAGTACAGTAAGACATGTGGTTGACCAATTAAGAGAAAAAGGCGAAAAGGTAGGTCTCTTGAGAATAAGATCCTACAGGCCATTCCCATTCGAGGAAATTGATGAAATCGTCAAAAACGCAGATAAATTGGCTGTACTTGACAAGAACTTCTCATTCGGTATTGGCGGAGCTCTTTTCGCAGACTTGAAAACCAAATGTCACAAAGAGACCTATGGCTTCATTTTAGGATTAGGTGGAAGAGACGTTATTCCTGAATACATTGAGGAGGCTGTAGAATTAACTAAAAATCCAGTAAAAGAAGTTACTTGGTTAGGCTTAAAGGAGGATGAATAATATGGAATTTCCTGAAGAAGAATTATTGGCACCAGGTCACAGAGGCTGTGCCGGTTGTGGAGCGGCTATTGCTGTAAGACTTGCTCTTAAGGCATTAGGCAAAAACACTGTGGTCGCCTGTGCAACTGGTTGTTTGGATGTTATGACATCCCCTTATCCTGAAACAGCATGGGAAGTCCCATGGATTCACGTTGCTTTTGAAAATGCGGGGGCAGTCGCTTCCGGTGTGGAAAGGGCATTGAAGGCTCAAGGTAAGGAAGATGTGAATATCGTCGCTTTCGGTGGTGACGGTGGTACTGCGGATATCGGTATACAATCATTATCAGGTGCAATGGAAAGAGGTCACGACATAACCTACATCTGTTACGATAACGAAGCTTACATGAACACAGGTATTCAAAGAAGTGGAGCTACCCCTTACGGTGCATCAACAACCACTTCCCCGGCAGGTAAGGAAAGCTTCGGTGAAGACAAGCCTAAGAAAAACATGGCTTTCATTATGGCAGCTCATGGAATTCCATATGTTGCTACCGCATCAATTTCCTATCCTGAAGACTTTATGAAAAAGGTCAAGAAGGCAGCTGAAACCAAAGGTCCTGCTTACATTCACCTTCAACAGCCATGCACAACCGGTTGGGGATTCAAACCGGAACATACCATCAAATTAGGTAGACTCGCAGTTGAAACCGGAGCATGGGGATTATTTGAAATCGAAAACGGTGAATTCAGAGTAACTTACAGACCTCAAGAAAGAAAACCTGTAAAAGAATACTTATCTGCTCAAAAAAGATTCAAACATCTTGATGATGAACAAATTGCAATTATACAAGAATTCGTTGACAACCAATGTGAAGAATTAGGTATCTAAGGAGGGTCTCTATTGGAGAAATTAATAGTAGATAATGAATTATGTGATGGATGCCAGGATTGCGAAAAAGCATGTGAAGGAGTCCATGGAGTTCCAAGAATCACTATTCATGAATTAGACGGTTCCTATTTCCCTATTCGCTGTCAGCAATGTGAAGATGCACCTTGTGAGATCATATGTCCAACAGGTGCAATGAGCAATTTAGGAGTAGATGTAACTAAATGTATCGCTTGCGGATTCTGTGCAATGGCATGTCCATTCGGTGCAATCAGCATTCAATACAGCAATGCTCACAAATGCAACCATTGTGCAGACAGAGAGGAAGGTCCTGCATGTGTTCGTGCATGTTCCAAAAGAGCCATTGCAGTTCATGACATCAAGAATGTCATTAAAAGGAAACAGAAAGAACACATTGAAAAGATGTATGGATTGGACAAACCTGCCAAGAAGAAAGGCCTTCTCAGTGTGATTACAACTGATACAAGAGCAAGAGGACCATTAGATGGAGATTAGAGGTGTTGAATATGGATGAATTGAAAGTTAACCCAGAACTTTGTGTGGATTGCGGACTTTGTGAACGTAATTGTCCTAACAATGCAATTCGTGTTCATGACGGTGTCCCATTATTCTGTATGCATTGCAGTCCTGAAAAAGCACCTTGTCTTGCCGTATGTCCGAAAGGAGCCATTGTGGCTTTAGGTGGAGCAATCACCATCAAGCAGGATAAATGTATTGGTTGCGGATTATGTCATAGCGTATGTCCCATTGGAGCGGTCACCATTAATGAGATAGGACAAGCTACCAAATGTGATCTATGTGCAGACTATGACACTCAACAATGCGTTGAGGCATGTCCGACTCATGCACTCACAAACGATACAGAAAAGATAATTCATGACAAGCAAGAAAAGATTTCCGAAGGATTTAGGAAAGTTCAAACCTTATTGAAATAGTCTTAATTCCTTTCTTTTTTATTTTTATATTCTTTTTTTAACTATTTTTTATTATTTTTTGTTCAAATTTTTCATTCTATTTTTTTTAAACTCCCATTATTTTAAAACTATTTAGTAATAAATAAATAATATTTTCATTATAAATAGTATCAACTAAAGAATTTAAGGGGAAAACAATATGAAAAATAAAGGGATTTTGTCCATATTAGCACTGATTTTCATTGTCATTATACTTTCCATTTCCGCAGTAAGCGCTGCAGAGGACACTACTGATGATATTATTAGTGCTGATGAGGGTCAAGAGCTAATTTTAGATGATTATTCATCTACTACCTTTCTTTTTTTAAACTATTTTTAACTATTTAATTTATTTTCACTGTTTCTTAACTCACATCAGATTTAAATATCTATAAAAATAATATATTACCATGACTTTCATGAATAATGGTGCAAATATAAAACAGTTCCAATTGCTCAAATTCATAAATGAGAATTGCGATGATGATCATGTGATATCCAGAATTACAATTGTGCTTCGCAGGGATAAGCTTGAGGCTCCATATTATATTAATTCCAAAATTAGCCTCTCCACATGCATGGATAAGGAAGAAAATGGAATGATTCATGCAATGGACATATTGAACCATAGCAGGTTGCATAATATGATTGATTATAAATATGAGGAGATCAAATCTTTGATTCTTGATCTATTCGGTGGCGACCATGAATCAGATATGGTGGAATTCTCTCAAAATGACCAAAGATTGAAGATATCCCTAATGTCTAAAAATGATGATGAGTTCAGGAACTTATATGAAAATTATCATGAGCTTTTTGAAATGATGGATAATCTGATTGATTAATTATTTAAATCTGTAAATTAAATATTTTATATAGATTATTCCAAATTATTATTCTTTTAATTTTATTCGTGATTTTATGATAACAGAAAAGCAAATTGAAGATACCATTTATCAATTATACAAAGAGGCTGCCATCGTTCTTGGAGACGATGTTAAATGCTCACTTGAAGAGGCACTTAAACGTGAGGATAGTGACTTAGGTAGGCTAAATATTGAAGCTATCTTGAAGAATATTGAACTTGCAGAAGAAAAGTCAATTCCAATGTGCCAAGATACAGGTCTCCCTATCATTTTTGTAAAGCTTGGTAAAGTTGAGGTCGAAAACCTTTATGAAGGAATCAAGAAAGGAGTTGCAAAGGCAACTGCAGAAGTCCCTTTAAGACCAAATGTGGTTGATCCAATCACAAGAAAGAACTCAGGAAATGTAGGGGATAAGGTTCCTATTGTAGATATTGAACTCATTGATGAAGATTATGTTGAATTCACCATAATGCCTAAAGGTTTCGGATCAGAAAACAACAATGCACTTAAGATGGCACTTCCTGCTGAAGGAGTGGAAGGAGTGAAGGACTTTGTTGTTGAAACCGCACTTAAGGCAGGAGGAAAGCCATGCCCTCCTATCGTTGTAGGTGTTGGAATTGGCGGAAGTTCAGATATGGCCTTGAAATTAGGTAAGAAGGCTCTTCTTGGAAAAGTTGGAGAGCGCAATCCAGACCCAACCATTGCTGAAATGGAACTTGAATGTCTTGAAAGAATAAACAAGGATGGAAAGGGACCGATGGGTCTTGGTGGAAGGACAACTGCACTGGATGTGAAGATATTGAAGATGGACACTCACACCGCAGGACTTCCAATTGGTGTGGTAATTCAATGTTGGGCAGACAGACATGCAACAGCCCGTTTAGAGGATAATTAAGATTATTGGAGAATTTTTATGATACTTATTATAACCGGACACTTGGCATATCCTTTGGTAAAGGAAATGGCTGACAAATCAAAGAAGGAAACAGTGGTGCATATAGCAGAGACTCAAGTTGCCGCTTTCCTGACTCCTACTCAGATAATCAAAGAGATACATGAGTATTTTGAAGATAGATTGGATGATATTGATTTGATATTGGTTCCAGGTTTAATAAGAAAAGACACTTTTTTAATTGCAGAGGAATTTGGAATTCCTTGCTATAAGGCATCTACAGATGCTGCAGACCTCGCTATGGTTCTGGACCTTGTGGATGATTTGGAACTCTCACAATCAACTCCTGCAGATAAATTAATAATTGAAGAAAAGAAAAAGCAAGCATTGCAATTCATTGAAGACTTTGAAAATGATATTGAAAAGCGAGATGAACTGCTTAAGAAAGAGAATAACATTCTTGTCAGGAACCTTCCTGTTGGTGAGGATTTCCCAATGAGGGTATTGTCTGAGATAGCAAGCGCTCCTATATTGTCTAAAGAGGACTTGATTAAGAAGGCTGAATTCTTTGTCGCTTCAGGTTCTGATATGATAGATATCGGTATGATTGCAGGTGAGGACAGGTCTGATGAGATTCCAGATCTCATTGACACTTTACGTCCTATTGTTGGAGACAGGCCTTTAAGCATAGACACATTGAATCCTAAGGAGATTGAAGCTGCAGTAAACCATGGAATTGACATGGTCTTGAGTTTGGATAACGGTAATTATCATGAGATTTTGCCTTTACTCAAGGAAAAGAATGTTCCTGCAGTTATTCTTCCAACTAATTTTAGTGAAGGTTTTGTTCCACACACTCCAGCCGATAGGGTTGCTTCCATGCAGAAGCTTGTAGAGGCGTGTGATGGCCTTGAGGTAGTCTGTGACTTGATTCTTGATCCGGTAAACAGTGCAAGCCTTGTGGACTCAATCATTGCGTTCCATGATTTCCATGAAGTCGACAAGAAGCCAATGTTCTTTGGTATAGGTAATGTAATCGAGCTTATGGATACAGATTCTGTAGGTGCAAATGCGGTTCTTGCAGGTATTGCAATGGAGCTTGGCGCAAGCATACTCTTTACTCCTGAGGAAAGTGGTAAGACCCACGGAAGTGTGAGAGAATTAGCCATTGCTTCCAAGATGATGTTCCTGGCTAAGAATAGGCAATCCATTCCTAAGGATTTAGGTGTTGACCTTCTCGTATTCAAGGACAAGAAGAAAAGGTTTGACTTGAAGCAGGATGACAATGTTCCTATAATAAAGCAAGAGGCTCCTATCAAGTTTGTAAGGGATAAGGCAGGAAGCTTTAAGATAAGGGTTGAACATGCAATATCAGTCAAGGATTCCTATATCGTTGCAACTCACTTCAAGAAGACAAAGCCGACCATAAGCTTTGAAGGAAAAAGAGCCAGTGAAATCTATGAGGAAATCATTGAAAAAGGGCTTGTCACCAGATTGGATCATGCTGCATATCTTGGTAAGGAATTACAAAAGGCAGAGATTGCAATGTTAACTGGAAAGGAATACGTTCAAGACTTTGACTTATTTAAAGATCCTGAAGAATTCATTAAAAAACAATAATTCTAAACTATTTTTTTTAATTACATGAAATTTCATAAAATTTTCATGTAAACTTTTTTTACATATTCTAATAGCTTATTTTATTATTTAGAGTATTTTAAAGGTATTTTCATTATCATTATCACATAGTAAAGAATGATAAATGCAAGCAGTAGGAACAATGCTCCAGCAATGAAAATTGACATTACTCCAAATCCATCTACCAAGAATCCTCCTATAGCTATTCCAAGTGCTATCCCACCATTCAAAATACTTAAGAATATTCCATTTGCAAGTTCTGGACTGTCTGGAATAACAGAAGCTTCTATGTATTGAATAAGATTGTATCCCATTCCATCTAAAACACCAAAAGTCAAGATTAATATGAGAACTGGAATTAGGTAATTTGCAAATAGATAAAGCAATACAAACACTCCACCACATACTAACTGAAATATTATGAGAGTACCCTTGTCTCTTTTTGCTATCAATTTGCCTCCAAGCCATGTTCCAAATATTGAAAACAATCCATAGATAAATAGGAAAATACTTAATTTATATGTGTATACATGGCTCACTACCTGCAGGAAGTATGGCTGGTAATTATAGACAATGCTTGCGCCTATTGGCATCATTATAATTCCAAGTGTAGCAAGAATGAATTCCTTTGATTTTAGGCTGGAAAATGGCATTTCATAGCTTTTTGCCTTTCCTTCAATTCTTGGGAAGAATATTATAATCAATATCAAAGTCAATAGATTTATTGCAAAGATCCAAGTCATAGCTATATTGTAGCCGAATATGGTTCCAAGGCCAGTTGTAATCGGCAATCCTACAATGCTTCCGATTGAAATTCCAAGCAATATCTTTGTGATATAATCCTGCTCTTGGCCTTTTGGTGCAATCTCTTCACATACAGTTAGTGCAATGGAGATAAAGGCAGGATAGAATACTGCAGATAATATTCTAAAAAAAGATGCAATATACAGATTTCTTGTAAAGATTATAATAAAATTGGCTATTGCAAATACAGTTAAAATGGATACAAAAGTTCGTTTCCTTTCATATTTTGAAAATAAAACAGGTATGAACAATCCGCAGACAGCTATTGTGAATGTAAATGAGCTTACATAAAGTCCAGAAATAGCTATTGATGTATGGAAATACTCTGCTATTTGTGAAATGATTCCTACAATGCTTAATGGAGTGTTTATTCCAAGTGCTGAAATCATTAGAATATAGAGAAGTATTTTTGGATTTGCTTTCATGTTTAATTTCCTTAAATTATTTAATATTTTATTATTTATAACAAGTGTTATATATAATTAATATTCTAAATGTACATAGTGCAAATGCAAACTCCTCCAAAGAGAAGGATAAAAACAAAGAATAATGCAATGAGTTTTTTAGTATTCATTTTATCACACATGTAAAAATTATTTTAAGTTTCATAACTTATTTTTATTAGTTTTAATATTATAAAACAATAAATTATTTATATAAATTAAACAAATATTTAATTACTATATACTATTATATAGATTTTATATAAAATAATATTTATTTACAATTAATGTTAATTAACTAAAAAAGGTTTTTAAATGACAGATGAAGAATTAACCATAGAAGAAATAGGAAAAATGTTGGAAAGTACTGGTTATATCTCCAATAATGAAATCAGCACTTCCGTATTCTTATCCTTATCTTTAAACAAGCCAATCTTGATTGAAGGACCTCCTGGAGTAGGTAAGACAGAGCTTGCAAAGGCTGTTTCCGAATGTTTAGGAAGGGAATTCTTTAGGATTCAATGTTATGAGGGAATCACCTTTGAACAGATTGTGGGTGAATGGAACTATCAAAAGCAACTTCTCCACCTTGAAGCATTCAAAGGAAGTCAAAAAGGTGAAGAATCCATATTTGAAGATGACTTCTTTATCAGAAGGCCTCTATTGACTTCTTTCATGAATGACAAGCCATCACTTCTTCTTATTGACGAAATCGATAAGGCTGATGAAGAAGTGGAAAGCTTTCTTCTACAGGCTTTAGGTGAAAAGCAAATCACTGTAAATGATTTAGGCACTTTTGACCTTCAAAATGATTTAGTGGTAATGTTGACTTCAAATGCCCAAAGGAACTTGCTTGAAGAGACAAAGGACAGATGTCTGTTCTTATACATTTCATATCCTTCAGTTGAACGTGAAATGGCAATTGTCAAGGCAAGAATACCTAATGCAAATGATGGTTTGGTCAAAAAGGTTGTCAATATGGTTCATAGAATCAGAACCTTTAACTTAAATAAAAAGCCATCTGTAAGGGCTTCAATTGATTGGGTAAACTCAGCAATGCACTTGGATAAGGATTTAAAGAATGTTGATGCTGCACTTGAAGACAGTGTTGGAGTAGCTATCAAAACAGAACCTGACAAAGCAAAAGTTATAAAAGAGATATTTAGAAGCGAATACTTGAACGATTAGTTTGAATAATTAGCCTATAGTCTGTTAAAGGTTTTAATATGGAAGAAAAAATCGTAAGATTATCAAATGATTTGAGAAAAAAGGGAATGCCTGTGAGCATCAGGTCTACTCAGTCAGCAATAGAGGCATATAATCTATTGGGAGAAGATGACTTGCCTATATTAAAGGATGCTTTCAGGTCAATTTATGTAAAGAGCAAGTATGACATTCCTAAATTCAATGAGTCATTTGATGGATTCTTTGTTGAAAAGAAAGTTAAAAACCTAACAGATGAGCTTAATAGATCCTATAGGCCAAACACTATGAAAGGTAAGCTTTCCCAGCATGAATGGAAAATTACCAAGCAAAAAGGTTCTGGTGGTAAGCAAATTCAAATGGGTGCAGAACAGGCTATGGAATACTTTGCAGGAAGACCTATCCTTGAAGATAGGGACAAGGACCTTGCAAGGGATAATGATATTCTAAACAGTGACTTGTCAAAGCTTAACAAATACGATGAAAGAGTATTTGAATTATGCGTAGAGCTTGGAAGAAAAATCGCAAACAAGCAGTCAAGAAGAAAGAGATTGGCTCGCTCAAACAAGATTGACATGAGAAGGACAATGAGGCAAAACATGAAATATGGTGGTGTGCCGATTGACCTTGTTCATGTAAAGAAGAAACCTCATAGAAAACAGCATTTGTTCCTGAATGATGTCAGCGGTTCATGTGAATGGATCAGCAGCTGGTTTTTCATGCTTATGTTTGCATGTCAAAAGACATTTAAGGATTCACGAATGTTTGAATTTGACAATAAAACAATTGAAACAACTGAGTTTCTTAAGGAAAAGTATATGGTTAATGCTTTTGCTGAAATAAGATTGCTTCGTATGCGAAATATGATGGTTAGAGGAACATCCAATATGTTCACTGCATTTGAATCCTTCATGAAACAGGCAGATATAAGCAATAAATCCTATATTATCCTATTGTCTGACTGTAGGGATTGGGCAGGTCCTAAGGTGAATGGAATTCCTGCAAGCGTTGAGCTTATTTCCCAAATGTCTTCACAGGCTAAGAAGGTGATTATCTTAAACCCTGAGGATAAAAAGAAATGGGATGTTGTTGATAGTTGTGTTTCATTGTATCGTGGAGCAGGTGCTCAGGTTTATGAAGTAAGCACATTGAATCAATTGGCTGAATTTGTAGCAGATATGTAAAAAACCAAATTTTTAAATTATTTAAAAACCTAAATTAGTTTAAAAATATTTATTTATTTAATTTATTCAATTATTTTAATTATTTAATCTTAAAAAGGATGACTTTAATATGGAATCTTGTACTAAATGTGGAAATCCAAATGTAATCATAAAAAGAAAGGCTTCAGGACAGGCTTTATGTAAGGATTGCTTTATAGAAAGCATTGAAAAAAAGGTAAAGCAAACAATCAAAAAGGAAAACTTTATTGAAAAGGGAGATAAGGTTTTAGTGGCATTGTCTGGAGGAAAGGATAGTGTTGTTACTCTAGAAATCCTTAATTCATATGCTGAAAGGCGCATCATTGAATTATGTGCTGTAACCATTGATGAAGGAATTGCAGGTTACAGAGAGGAAGGAGTGGAGATTGCTAAAGCACATGCTGAAAGATTAGGTATTCCACATAAGGTTGTATCATTTAAGGAAAGCTTTGGCATTGACTTGGATGAAATAATGAAGAGAGAAGGCCATAGAGGGTCTTGTACCTATTGTGGAGTATTTAGGAGATGGATTATCAATAGGGCTGCAAGGGAATTCGGAGCAACCAAGATTGCAACAGGCCACAACTTGGATGATGAAACTCAAGCCATCTTAATGAACTATCTTGAAGGAAATATGGAAAACCTGGCAACAATAGGTCCTAAGACAGAGTCCAATAGCGAGCTATTCACTGTTAAAATCAAGCCACTAAGAGAGATTCCAGAAAAGGAAATAGGGTTATACGCACTTGCAAAAGGGTTGGATATTCACTTGGCAGGCTGTCCATATGCTCAGGAATCCTTTAGGATGGAAATTTCCAATATCCTAAATGATTTGGTTAAAGATCATCCAACAATAAAGTATTCCACTCTTAAGGGATTTGATAAGATTAGGCCAGCTCTTCGCAGGGAATTGGCTCATGACTATGAATATGACAGATGCGAAAGATGCGGTGAGCCGTCTTCAAATAGATTATGCAGAGCTTGTACATTCTTAGAAGAATTAGGCAAATGATTCTAATTCTTATAATCTAATATTTTTAATAAATAAAATTTTTTATTAAAAATTCTATTTTTATTAACAATTGTTATATAATTTAAATATGATGATTTACAATATATTATTGAAGGGATAAAAAAATTAAAGTGGTGATTTTATGACTTTTAAGTTAACTATTAAAGATAAAGTTGAAGAAAGGGAAATAGATGGAGATTTAACAATTAAAGACTTATTAGATGATTTAGACTTATCTTCAGAAACTATTGTATCTAAAAAGAACGGTGAAATAGTTATTGAAGAATCTGCGATTGAAAATGGGGATGAAATAGAATTCATTCAAATCATCTATGGAGGATAGATAGATTTTTCTATCTATTTTAAACTTTTTTTAACTATTTTTTCACTAAATTAAATTTTATACTTTTATTATTTCAACTATTTTTTCAATAATTATAATAATTTTAAAAGATAAATATATATCTATAAAATTTTTATTAAATTTAATTATTCAAATCTTATATTCTTAGGTGATACTATTAAAGTTTATTACGAATGTGGGGCATGCTTTTTAAGACAAGCAAAGGAAGCTATTGACTTATCAACAGATGATGAGGAATTAAAGTTCCGGATACTCCAGGATATTTTATCTTTTCTTGGGGAAAACTTCTCAAAGGAATTGTCTTCAAATGCCACTGGGACCAGGATTCATCAATATATCAAGAAAGAAACAGGATGTTATGATCCATATTATAATCAGAAGAAGGAAGGAAATGAGATTGCTCTATCCTTAGTGCCTAAGGTAAGAGAAATTCTAGAGGAAGACAATAGTTTGGAAACCTATGTTAAAATAGCTATTGTAGGAAATATTCTTGATTTTGGCACATATGGTTTGAATACAGAATTTGAATCAATGATTGAGGAGGGATTAGAAAAAGGGCTTGTCATAAACAAGATTGAAGAGTTTGAAGAAGCTTTAAAGAAGTATGATGAAGTTCTTTATTTGGTGGACAATACCGGTGAAATCGTTTTTGACAAATTCCTGCTTGAAAAAATTAAGGAGTATGATGTTGACATTACAGTGGCAGTTAAGGAGAAGCCTATTCTAAATGATGCCTGCATGAAAGAGGCATTGGAAGCAGGTCTTGATGAGGTAGCTACCTTAATCACTACAGGATCTGACTCTGTAGGTGTGGTGGAATCCATGATTTCAGATGAATTCAAGGAGATATTGTTAGGTTCTCCTTTTGTGATTTCCAAAGGAATGGGAAATTTTGAAGGATTGACCGAAATGAACCTTGAGGGACAGGACATCTTTGTCTTGCTTTGTACAAAATGCTCATCAATATCTAAAGAATTAGGTCTTGCTGAAGGTTCACATGTTTTAACAACATTATGATATTATATAATTAATTCATTTTTATATCGGAGGGGGAAAATATGAAATTCGGATTTATAGGTTTTGGTGAAGTGTCATACACCTTATCTAAAATACTCCTTTCTTATGGATTTGAAGTATTGACTTCAACTGAAGGGAGGTCAAGAAAGACAAAGGATTTGGTGAAATCACTTAATCTAACCGTTTTGGATAGTTTTGAAGAGGTTGCTAAAGAGTCCGATATCCTGATTTCAGCAAACAGTCCTCAAAGCGCATTGGCTGTTGCCTTGAAGTATGGCTCATTGACTGAGGGAATCTTCTTGGATTTCAACAACATTTCTCCAAACACTGCAAAGCAAATTGAAAATTATCTTACAGATGAGCATTTCATTGATTCCTCAATTATGGGCAGAGTCAGTTCAGAGGAATTGCATCTTTATTTTTCAGGCCGAAAGGCAGAGGAATTTGTAGCCAATATGAGAGATTTCATTAGAAGCAATGATTCCAATCATGACGTAAAAGTCAATATTAAAGTTGTAAGCGATGAGATAGGGGATGTTTCCAAATTGAAAATCCTTAGAAGTTCCTATACAAAAGGAGTTTCAGCACTTCTTGTAGAAACCTTTGAAACAGCTGAAAAGTTAGGATTGAGTGAAGATCTATGGGAAATATTGTCACTCACCGAAAATAGGGATTTTGAAACAGCTTCCAAGTCACGTATTTCCAGTTCCAATAAGAAAGCCAAGCGCAAATATGAAGAATTGATAGAGGTATTGGAATTCTTGAATGATGTTGAGGATAAGAGAAAATCCAAAATCATGGCTTTGGCAACTAAAGAGAAATTTGAAAAATTAAAAAATAGGAATAATAAAAAATAGTTTAGTGATTTTGGGGGCTTAATTAACTAATTTTTCTTTTTTTTTATTGATCATGGATTGTTATTTTTACTCTCCAATCATTTCTTTTGTTTTTAATCAATTCCCCGCTTACTGGAATGTATCTTGAATCCAATATGTATCTTAAATAGGTCACTTCCTTTGAAGGAAGCTTTAAATTGGTTTTTATCTTAATCTTTTTTTCTTTAATCTCACAGGATATTTGATTGTCCTTATCGACGAATATCTTTGCTTCAATCCCTTCCTGAACTTTTTTCGCTTCAAATTTTGTAAGGTTCAATCCCGCTTCAAGAGTCATTAAAGGGTTTAGCTTTAAGTCCTGTCTTTTTCTGAATTTCTCATTGGCTTCCTTTGCAGAGACTCCCTTATCCACCTCTTCTGCCACATACCAAGCCCTTTCAATGATTTTGTCAACATTCTGTTCCGGAGGGATAAATCCCTTTTCCTCATAATGTCTCATCAGTTTCAGAACTTCATCCTTTGTAACTTCCTCTTCAATGCAGCTTGCTGCAAGGCGAGTCATTACCGGACCATAATCCGCTCTTCTAAAGCTTGCCCAGATGGATTCTTCATCCTCCTTATAGAATCTGCCTTCGACGATCTTATTGATTACCTTTCCATTCAAATAGGCAATGTTTGTCAAGCTTGATCTGGAATAGGTGTTCATTTTATGCTTTAGCAATTTCATATTTCTTTTTCCAGGAATTGTTCCCTTTTCTATTTCCCTCTCCAATATTTCAATTGTTGTAGGAGGAAGCAGTTTCTTTATATCATCACTTATTATCAAGTCGTTTTTAAGGATTTCCTTTCTAATGAATCTACCGGAGATTTTAGTCGGGGATGCAAGTTCGGGGATTAAATGAAAGTCAATCTTATGATTGAATTTCTTTGATAGGAATTCGTTTATGGCATACCATCGAATCACATTACGGTTAGGAAAATCCTGAGGCATTCCAAGAAAACTGCCTTCTTGAATAAACCGTTCCGCATATCCTTTAACCTCTTCCAAACTGATATCTGCCGCTGTAATATAGTCAGTTACGCCATCTTCATGCATTTTAGCAAGTCTGATTGGTACGCTATAGGATAAGATCAGTCTATGATGCAGGCCTTCAACTCCAACCACCTTATCAGCACCTAAAGCAAGTGCCATTTCCTTTCTTGCTTCAAATGGTGTAAAGAAGGGGGCATGATTTGCACTGTAGCCTTTATTCATGTAAATGACAACTTCAGTGTCCTTTTTATCAGCTATTTCCCTAGCATTTCTAATCAATTCCTCATGTCCCTTATGGACAGGGTCAAAGTCTGCACTTATCGCTATCATAGTTTATTTCCTAAGGTTTTATATTTTAAAAAAAGATTTCTTATATTCATACATAAAATAATTGCTTCTTATAATTATTTAATAAAAAAATTAGTTAATGAATAAATAATAATTTGTTTATTATTCATTCATGTTTTTGTTTATAGATTACTTAGTAGTAACCATCATCCAATAAGTTTAATATTCCGGTTATCAATAACCAGATTCCGATTAATGAACCGAGAATGAGGGGATTCCTGATGTAGGTTCCAAGGATAATGTATATTACACCTAAAATTATTCCTAATATTCCCATCCAGAATCCATATTTGTTGTCTCTGTTTCCAACAATAATAATTAAACCGATTATAATTAAGAATATTCCTGCCAAATAGATGGTTAAGGCAGTTAAAAATGCAAATATGCTTGGGTTGAATATTAAACCTAAACTTATTATCAGCATTATTATTCCTAAGATTGTATTTATCAATCCTCTGGTGGTGTTGTATTCGACTTCACTGACACCATTTGCCAATAAGAAGATTGCAAGCAATAAAACGGACAATCCGAGGATATCAGCTGCTGCAATTACTCCAAGCATTGGGAAAGCAATTGTGATGATTCCTAAGATAATTGCAATTATGCTTATTGTAGTTTGTTTATGCAAGTTTTTACCTCCCTATTTCATAATTTCCAATATCAAATTTTTCAATATTTCAATTGAATAATTATTTAATATTTTATCATTTTTATTATTTATAAATATATCATTATATTGTATCTTAATTTGTATCTTAATTTAATAGTGCTGAAGTTTAATATAATGGCAAGTGCTTTATTGGAGTTTTGGATTTATTCAAGTCAGAGAATTTGACTTCTGCCATCCATTCCTTTTTGCATTCGCAGTCATATTCGATTTGGCTTTGGTCAAAGTTGGAATCGATTATTCTGTATTTCAATTCCTTATTGCATTTCTTGCAGTTGTAAGGGCCTCTTCTTGATCCGAATCCTGAAGTGTCCATCAATGCAGGAATGCTTACATTTTGCCTGATGGTGTTGATCACTTCGATTGTAGACCAGATCCAAGGAGGCTTGTAGGATCCTCTTCTCCAAAGTCTTTCTATCAATGTTCCTCTGTGAATTGTTGCAGGACAGCATGAAACCCTATCGACTCCTAGCTTTTCGCAGTAAGTTGCAGTTTCGATTGCCTCATCGATGGCTTCCTGTTCAGAGGTCAATATAGGCTTAACAAAAATGTATGCTTTAGACTTGATGTTATGCTTGCTTTTGTATTTCTTGATAAGATCTATTGCCTTTTCAAAGGTTCTGTTATTGAATCCCTTATTGATCTTGTTTAATCGGGTATCTTCATTAGAAGTTTCCAGGCCTATGCTGATTTCAAACAACTTATCTCCAATGATGTCAAAGATTTCATCCAAAACTTCCTCTTTGACATATTCCGGTCTGGATTCAACAACGATTTCGCTGATTTCTTCCATATTTGCTAGTCTGTTCAATACATAGTCTCTTGCTTCCTTTGGAACTTCATCAGGATTCAAGAAGCTTCCAGATGCAAAGAGCTTTATGGCTATTTTGTCACCATTCCCATAATCTTCAGCATAATCCCATTTGTTCAATTCCTTTTCAAACAATTCAATGATCTTGGAATTTTCAATTGGCTTGAGGTAACAGTCTGAGATATAGCTGCACATGGTGCATCCGCCACTTGGACCAAGTGCCCAAGAGCAACCTGGTGTAGGCAAGATTAGGAATATGGTTTTACCTTTTCCGGAATATAAAAGGTCTTCCTGATACCAGCTTGCGGAAAGCCTGTCAAGTTCCTTTGGCTTGGCGTATTCAATTGATCTGTCTCTTATCTCTTTAGTTAATTCTCTGATTTCCATTGTTTAACCTATGTTTTGGTAATAATATTAAGTATAATATATTTATTTAATTTTTTTATAAGTATTTAATTTATTGTTATTTATTTTATTTATATTTTTTAGCGATTTATTTTTAATAATAAGTTCATATTGTATCCTTTATATTTCCTGTAGCTTATCGCATATTCTCTTAATTTAATATCGGATATTAATAATTCCATTATTATTTTGTTTGAATATTATTAAATGTTCTATTGTATTAAAATTAATCATAGCTATTTTAATTTTAATTTAATTAATAAATTGTGGTTTGTTTTAATATTCTATAACAATATTTATTTTTTAGTATATTTCATTAAGTCTCATCAATTTTTTAATAAAATTTTTCCAATTTTAAATTTTTTAATTTTTTTAAAGAATATTTATTTTTGTAAAAATTTATTTCAATAAATATATAAATTGTTCATTTTTTTTATCAAAAATCAGACAAATATGATTTAATATATAAATCTTTCTATATTTTTTAAATAACAAATACTTTATAAGCTAGACAACATAATAAAAATTGGTGATAAATATGAAATTTGGTATAGAATTCGTACCTCAAATCCCGTTAGATGAACTCGTAAGATTAGTAAAAATAGCAGAAGACGTCGGTTTTGAATACGCATGGATCACTGACCACTACAACAACAAAAACGTATACGAAACCTTAGCATTAATTGCAGCAAACACTGAAACCATTAAAATGGGTCCTGGTGTAACCAACCCATACGTAAGAAGTCCTGCAATTTCCGCTTCCGCAATTGCTACTATTGACGAAATCTCTAATGGTAGAGCAACCTTTGGTATTGGTCCTGGTGACAAAGCAACCTTTGATGCATTAGGAATCGCTTGGGAAAAACCTGTATCCACTATCAAAGCAGCAATCGCAGACATTAACACCTTATTAGCAGGTGAAAAAACTGAAGGCGGTGCACAATTAGGTGGAGCTAAAAAAGTACAAGATGCAATCCCTATTTACATGGGTGCACAAGGTCCTAAAATGTTAGAAACCGCTGGTGAAATCGCTGACGGTGTATTAATTAACGCTTCCAACCCTAAAGATTATGAAGCAGCTATGCCTATGATCAAAAAAGGAATCGGCGACCAAGCAAAAGACTTCGATGTAGCAGCATATACTGCAACTTCCATTGGTCCTGACTCTGAAGCAGCTAAAAACGCAGCTAAAATTGTAGTTGCATTTATTGCAGCAGGTTCCCCACCTCCAGTAATTGAAAGACACGGATTACCTGAAGGATTCAACACCCAAATGGGTGACTTCTTAGCACAAGGTAACTTCGGTGGTGCTATTGGTGCTGTAACTCCAGAAGCACTCGACGCTTTCTCCGTATGTGGTACTCCTGATGAGTTCATTCCTAAGATTGAAGCATTAGCTGACATGGGTGTAACTCAATACGTAGCAGGATCCCCTGTAGGTAAAAACGTAGAAGAATCTATTAAATTATTAGGAGACGTAATTGCTAGCTTCTAAGGAAGCTACAATTCCTAATTTTTTAATTTTTTCTTTTTTTTAGCCATATTAAATTAACAATTGTTATATTTTCTATATTTTATATATCATAATAATATTTTTTTTATTGTTCCTTGTGAATTATCATCTCTTTTTACAGATTTCCATTTCTAAAAATAGTTTAAATTGATCTTAAGAAAAAATTCCTTTCTTTAAATAAGGATTAAATAAAATAGTTATATTTATATATTAGTTGTTATTTTTCATTTTTGAAAATTTTATTAAAATTCAATTTTTTGTTTGAATTTTGACTTTTGATTCTATAAAAATTTTCTTTTTTTCATATTTAAAGATATATTTAAAGTTTATTCAGGTAATTGCTATTGATTATCTCTTATTTTAGCTAAATAAATAATTTTATCTCTCATATTAATTTTTATTAAATATTTTTTTAAGAATTTTTATTTTTCTATAAAATCCATGGTTTATTTTATTAAAAAAGTTATTATCTTAACTGAAATTTTATTTAAAGGATTTATATGACTTTTTCTTGTTCATTTCATTTTTTCGGATTTTTCAATTTTTCAACTTCTTTTTTCAATTGGGAGGCATTATTTTTTAAATTTAATCTTTTTTATTAATTTTTCAAATTTTTTTCTTCATTTTTTTACTTAAATTCCAATACAATTTTAATTTAAGTTTTATTTTAAAATATGAAGTTTTATAATTAGTTAAATTAAAAAATATTAATTATTGCAATAATTTATTTTTATTTTTGTAAATGTTGTAACTTTCACTATTAGATGTGCCATGTGTTTATGGCGTTGGTCTTGAGTATATGTATTCACATTACTATGATGACTGCTTTTCCACATATGGCTAAATTTATGTTTATAAATTTATTATCACAATATTAATCTTGTATTAATATTATTATATATTCGTGAGAACCTAAGTTTGACTTAGTGTTTGATGTTGGTTAAGTAGATGTGGTGATATTTGATTGTTATGTCTGTGATATAATATTTGAATATTTGTGTAATATCTCGTCTAATTTTTTTTATGCGTACTTCTAAGTCTTTTGATTTCGTTTAACGAAGTTGACTTATTTTTGTATTCTGTCAAATCTGTTTGATCCTGGCAGAAGCTACTGCTATTGGGATTCGATTAAGCCATGCAAGTCGAACGAATTTAGATTCGTGGCGTACGGCTCAGTAACACGTGGATAACCTACCCTTAGGACCGGGATAACC
>NZ_JAFQQZ010000008.1 GCF_017410345.1 Methanobrevibacter sp. | reverse complement strand
TTTTTCTTTATTTCTTTTTTTATTTATTTTAACTATTTTTATTTATTTTAACCCAATTTATTATTTTAGCTATTTTTCACTTATAATTTTTATATAAATTATATATAATATACATAAACTATATTTAAAATAAAAATTATAAATATAAACTAATGTTTGGTAAAGATAAAAAAGAAGAATTTCATGAAAAAATATTATACGAGGCACAACCTAATATTTTTGTCTATTCAAAAGGAATTTTAATATCAATGTTTGTGTTGGGATTTTTATTTTTCTTGTATTCTGCTGGAATTCAATACATTGGGAACATGAATGTCTATTTGATTGAATCAACCAAAGTTCCAATGACACGCTATTTTGCAATAGCTGTGTTTATCCTAATAATGATTGTATTGCTATACATCATATTAAAGCTTTTAATCTGGACTTCAATCAAGTATACAATCACTGAAAGTAGGGTGATCGTTGAAAAGGGCATACTCTTGCAAAAGAAAAACTACATGCCTTTCAACACTATTCAGGATGTTAGCCGTTCCCAAAGCCTTTTTGGAAAAATATTTTCAGTAGGTACAATAACCTTATATAGTGCATATGATGGAAAGGAAATGGAATTAAAGGATGTTTCCAGTCCTAAAAAGATTGAAGACATCATATTTGAGAATATGAGAGGAACTCATTTAAGATATCGCAATGTTTATGATGATGACTTCAATCCAATAAGACCACATCAGGAACCAGGTCATTATAGGCGTATGGAAGACTTGGATGATTTGGAATTGGTTGATGCTAAAGAGCGTAAAAGACAGCTTAGGGATATAAAACGCAAAGCAAGAAACTCTAGAAACAATCCGAATTATAATTCTAATTATAATTCTAATTATAACTCTAATTATAATTCCAATTACAATTCTGGTTATGAGTATGGTTCTAATGATAGCTATTATGATAATTATGATGGCTATGATGATTATGGAAGTTATCCAAGGGATATGGATTATAGGGACAATAGGGCTTCTAGAGCGAGTTACAATGATCAATATGGCTCTAGAGGAAGGCCTGATTCACATCATCATCAGTATTCAGGAGCTATTAAGGACTCTTATTCAAGAAATCCTGACAAGTATTTTGCAAATAATTATGAGGAATTCCATCAAAATAATTTAGATGCTCAAAGAGATTATGACGATTATATTCATGGCAGAAACCAATATGCTGAGGATATTGAAGAGCCTCCTAAGATTGAAAAGAAATCCAGACTTTCAAGATTGAATCCATTTTCAAGTGATAAGAATGAGGATGTTTATGATGATATCTCCGATGCAGAGTTTGACACTACCATAAATCAAGCTATGGAAGACATGGGAGACAATATCAAATTCAAACCATCTAATGATAATCGCTTTAGAGACAATCCTAATCAATCTTATGGCTCTAGAGGATATGATAGAAGCTATGATGATAGGCATTATGATGGCTATGATGACAGATATTATGATGATTATGATGATAGGCATAATACTGTAAGATATCATGATTCCAGGTCAAGAGATAGTTATAACAATCATAATTATAATTCCAATCATTATGACAATCGCCATGATTCTTATAATCAAAGAGATTATAGGCAAAATGAGAATTATGGAAAACAGAATAGAAGAAATCAAAATTATGGTTCTAACCCTCAACATTATGATGCAAATCATACAAGAGCATATTCTGGTGATGGTGAGATAGATTATAAGTATATGAGTCCTAGAGAATCCAGAAAAAGGTCTTCCCGCAGTTCTGCTTCTCACTATGATGATCATTATGAGAATTATAATCACTATAATGGAGAATCTGATGATGCCAATCAAAAGGATAAGGGAGAAAAAACTCCCGATGACCTCTTTGCAAAGCATTCCAGAAAATTCAAGAGATAATCTATTTTCATTGTTGTGTTGTAAATCTTTTTAAAATTCTTTATTTATTTTTTAATTTTTTCACTTTTTTGAAAATCTTTTATTTTAATTATGCAGGGTAAACTATGAGTTTTGATGTAGATGTGACTATTATTGGAGCAGGCCCAATAGGCTCTACTTTGGCATATGAATTGGCTAAAGAAGACATTGAGGTTGCTCTAATTGATAAGAAGAAAGTTATAGGTTTACCATTGCAATGTGCTGGAATAATCAATAAAAGAGCATTGGATTTCAATCAGTTTCCCGAAGAATTGATATTTAATAAGGCAAAAGGTGCCTTTTTACATAGCAGAAATCATTCTTTAACAGTTTCCAAAGATGAAGACCAGGCTTTAATAATCGATAGGGTTGCATTGGATCAATTCCTATACAAAAGGGCTATTGAAAATGGTGTAGGCTCCTATTTATCCTCTAAAGTAGTGTCTATTGATGATTTGGAGGGAAAAGTCACATTTCAAAATGATTCAACTGAAAAAACCATAAGTTCCAAAATCATTGTTGGTGCAGATGGGCCTCTCTCACTTGTTTCTTCAGCAATTGGAAATGAATTCAATTATTATTGTGCAAGCCAATATTTGGTAAGGATAGAAAAAAGAAATGACAATTTATCATTTGTGGACTTATATGCCTATGGGGATTTGTTTCCAGGATTCATTTGGCAGATTCCAGTAGATGAAAATACTTTTAGGATTGGTTTATTTTCAATTTATGATTATAAAAGGCAAAATGAAATATTGGATGATTTTTTAAAAAATGATTTTAAATATGAAAATTATGAGGTAATTGAAAAGTATAAAGGAAAAATCCCTATTTACAATAAGGACAATAAATTATACAAAAATAGGGCATTGATTATTGGTGATGCTGCTTCACAGCTTAAACCCACTACTGGTGGAGGTCTTTTAATAGGTTTTGAAGCAGTTCAAATGGCTAAAAAGGCTATTGTAAATGCTTTGAATTCAGAAAGTTTTAATTCTATAAGTCCTGGAAGGATGGATAAAAATGACAGAGAGATATTACAGGATATTCTCAAAGATTATCAAAAAGATTTTGAAAAAAGATTCCTAAAGGAATTTTCCTATCAATTTAAGGTTCAAAAAACATTCTGCACATTATCAGATGAGGATTTGGATTATTTCTTTGTAAAATTAAAAGAAAAAGAGGCCGATAAATTAATCTCTGAATATGGGGATATGGATAATCAATCAATTCTTGTAAAGGAATTTTTAAAAAGAGGGTTGATTCAATCATTATTGCCAGCTATTCATAAAAGGGAATTGGCTAAAATTTGGTTATTATAACACTTATATTTAATACTTATTATTACATAAAATTGGAATTACATAAAATTGGAGATAAAAAAATGGATTTATTATTAATCTTATCTCAGGAACATGACAAACTGCCATTGGCTGAACTTAGAGCTGTCTTGGAAATAGAAGAGATTGAGACAGAAATGGAAATAGTTTGTCCAGGATTGGTCATTTTAAGAAATCTTGATGAAAATGTTTTTGATGATTACTATAAGATATTCGTTAGAAGATTAGGCTATACTCATGAAGTTCATCAATTGATAGATGAATGTGATTATGAGGCTATGGAAGAAACTGTTAAATCTATTGACTGGTCTCAATTTATTGATGAAAACTTTGCAGTTAGAGTAAAACGCTTCAATACTGAAATAGATACTGTAGCTACTGAAAGAAAAGTGGGACATTTGATATTAACTAATACAGATGACATTTCAGTTAATCTATCTAATCCTAAATCATTTATTAGAGTTGTAGCTCATCATAATGATGTTTATTTGTGTTTTGGCAAATATCAGCTCAATAAGAAGTACTTTGAAGAGATGAAACCTCATAAAAGACCATTCTTCCATCCTGGATGCATGAGCCCGAAATTAGCAAGATGCATGGTTAATTTGGCTAGAGTCAAGGAAGGAGATTTGGTGCTTGATCCTTTCTGTGGTACTGGAGGAATCCTTATTGAAGCAGGGCTTATAGGATGTAAGGTCATTGGCTGTGACATTGACTGGAAAATGAAAAAGGGTACAGCAACCAATTTGGAATATGCTGGAGTCACTGACTATAAGACTCATGTTGTTGATGTTCGTGAACTTGAAATGTATGAGGAAGTCGATGCGGTTGTAACCGATCCTCCTTATGGAATATCTACAACTACCTGTGGTGAAGGTGCTTCTGGAATTTTCTCTGAATTCCTTCAATCAATCGAACACAGTATGAAAAAAGATGCACTTTTAGTCATGGCTAGTCCACATTCATTGGATATCGATTCACTCCTCAATGATGTAGGGTTCGAATTATTGGAAAGGTATGAGATTAAAATGCATAGAAGCTTAACTCGTATCATTTCTGTAATAGCTAAAATTAATTAAATTGGTTTTATTATTTTTTTAGTTTAATAATTAGTTTACTATGTAGATAAGATAGTAAACTATTTTCATTTAATCCTATTTTTCTCCATAATATCTAACAATTGAGGTTTAAAATGCAAACAAATAAAAACATTGAATCAATAATAGGAGACCCTAAAAAAGCAATTAATAGATTGGCTTATCCCACAATATTGTCCATGCTTTTAATGTTTGCAAATAACTTAATTGATAGCATGTGGGTTAGCGGTCTTGGTTCAGAACCCCTTGCTGCTTTAGGATTCATGTCCCCATTGTACTTGGTGATTATTGGTTTTGGTGTTGGGATAGGTGCAGGTGCAAATTCCTTGATTTCACGTTTGATTGGCGCTAAACAATATGAGGAATCAAATAATGCAGCTATTCATAGTATCATAATTGCATCAATAGTTTCTATTCTTATTTTATTAATAGGCATTTTCTTTTTAAAGGATTTGCTTATTCTTTTCGGTGCTGGTGAAGTAATTGATTATGCAATGGATTATGGAATAATCATATTCCTGACCAGTTATATAATACTCTTTCCTGCAGTGGTTTCAAGTCTTTTTAGAGCAGAGGGAGAGATAAAAAGAGCTACTGTGCCTTTGGTTTTCAATGCAATATTAAATATGATTATGGATCCGATTTTCATTTATTATTTCAATTGGGGCATAAAAGGAGCAGCTATTGCCACTGTCTTGTCAACATTTGTAAACTTGGCAATGATGCTCTATTGGTACTTGATAAAAAGAGACACTTTCATAAAGTTAAGTTTAAAGTATTATCATAGAAAATTGGAAATCTATAAGGAAATTCTTCTTGTTAGTTTGCCTGCAAGCTGTGAAGAAGTGATTTATTCAATTGTAGCGATTTGCTTTAATTATTTGATAATGATTACTGCTGGAACATTGGAAGTGGCTGTCTTTACAGTTGTGTGGAGATTTGTTTCAATAGGATTCCTACCATGCATAGCTATTGGAGTCTCCACAATAACAGTTTCAGGAATTGCCTATGGGGCTAGAAACTTTGAAAATTTCAAGACAACAATCAATTATTCAACTTTCATCAGTTTTCTTATAACATTGATTATTTGCACTATATTCTTTGTTTTCGCTTATCCAATTTCAGAATATTTCAATTTTATAAATGGAAATCCTCAAATGATAACAAGAACTGCAGAAGTCCTTAGAATAATGGTTTTCTATAACCTTTTCATACCATTTGGAGCAACTGCAGCTTACGTTTATCAAGGCGTAGGTGCAGGATTCAAGTCATTGGCTTTGACTATTTTAAGAGAATTGGTCTTAAGTGTCTTCTTTGCTTACTTATTGGGTATTGTATTTAAAATGGGAATATTTGGCGTTTATTTAGGTGCAATAATCGGTATGATCTTAGGATGTTTCATTGGATTTTCATTCATAAAAATCTATGAGAGAAAATTTAAAAAAGTGTGTGAAAATAAGAGTTAAAATAATAAAATAAGGGTTAAAATAATAAAAAAAGATTTTGGAAAGAGTTTTATCTTTCCTAAGTAAAAAAGCTAAATAGTTAGTGTAAGCCACAGCCAACACATTCGTGTGCAGGAATGCCAATTTCCTGTTCTTCATCAACTACTTCTTGTTTTAATTCTTGAACAGTAACTGAAATGAAGGAATAATCAGGCTTTTCAATGATTGGTGAAATTCCTTTGAAATAGCAGTGGATATTTCCAGTGCATGCAATGTCAATGAGAATTGGTTCAGGGATTTTAAATCCTTTAAAGTATGATTCAATATCAGTGATTTGATCTTTAGGAACTCTGAGGTTAAAAGACATCATTCCATCTTCTTTTGTTCTGATTCCAACGTATGCTTGATTAACTAATAATTCATTTCCATATTCCTGTTTAAATATTACGCAGTCTTCTCTATTTACCATACTAGTCCCTCCATTTGTTTTATAATTAGCTTAATGTATTTTGTTAGTATAATGTAAATTTATTCAAATTTCATAATATTTAGTTTATATTATTGTTTCATATAATATAAACTTTTTTATGAATGTTGCGGCTAAACATAATTTTTTATTTTATTTCAATTGATTTAACCATATTAAGTTTTTATCTGGGTATTGCTTGAATAATTATCTTAATTTAGTAAATTAAAGAATATAACTTAATTTTATTAAAATTTTATACTTTTTAAGTGCTTTTTACCATAATATTTATATTAGTTTAATTACAAATCTACTTAATGCTATGTATTATATATATTATATAAATATTATAGTGAATTATAAAATATAAAAGAGACGAATTATTTAAAACAAAAATATCAAAAGTTGGTTAAAATGAGTGACGTAAATAAAGATATCGGCATGAGAATTAGAGAATTAAGAGAATTGTCCGATATTACAACAGAAGAAATTGCTAAAGAACTTGATGTAGACGAAGAAACTTATATTTCATATGAAAATGGTATTATTGACATTCCAGCTAGTTTCTTATACCAAATTGCACAGATTTTCAAAGTGGATTTAGCATTGATTCTTACTGGTGAAGAAACTCGTATGACTTATTTTGATGTAACAAGAGCAGATAAGGGATTTGCTGTTGATAGAAGGAAAGAATATAAGTATGAAAACTTATGCAAAAAATTTGTTCATAAAAAAGCTGAAATGTTTATTGTGACCGTTGATCCTAAAGAAGATGCTATTCCTTCTTTAAACTCACATGCAGGTCAGGAATTCAATTATATTCTTGAAGGCACTGTTAAAATTTTCATTAAGGACAATGAAATTATTTTAAACGAAGGAGATTCTATATTCTTTGATGCAACTTGTGAACATGCAATGATTGCTTTAAATGATGAAAAGGCTAAATTCTTAGCTGTAATCATGTAATAAAAACTAACAAATTAAAAATTTAAAAGAATTTAAAAATTTAAGAAGGATAAAATGCTATATTCAAGGGGAGTATTAGCTTAGATTAAATAGAGTGATATAATGACATCTTTACTAGGAAACTTTGTAAATAGGGTTGATTTTAAATCGTATAAGGATTTTTACGATAATTTTGAATTTAATGTGCCAAAGGACTTCAACTTTGGTTTTGATGTAGTGGATGAGTATGCAAGGATAGACCCAGAAAAACTCGCATTGATTTGGTGTGATGACAATGAGAAAAAGGTCTTTACCTTTTCAGATATGAAAAAATTATCCAATCAGGCTGCAAACTTCTTTAAATCCCAAGGAATCAATAAGGGAGATGCAGTATTGCTTACCTTAAAAAATAGATATGAATTCTGGATCTGTATGGTTGCACTTCATAAGATAGGTGCAATAGCTATTCCAACCACTCATATGGTAAAGCTTCATGACATAACATATAGGGTAGAGAATGCAAGCATTAAAATGGTAGTGTCTGTTGAAGAGGATCAATTGATTCCAGATTTTGAAGCTTGTGAAAAAGAGCTTGGAATTGAGCTTAAAAAAGCTCTTGTAGGAAATATTGATAAGGAAGGCTGGTTTAATTTTGATAAGGAAATCGCTAAAATGAGTGATGAATTTGAAAGGCCAACTGGTGAAGATGCTACTCATGAAGATGAAACATTCCTTATTTATTTCTCAAGCGGAACTACTGGAAACCCTAAAATGGTTGCACATGCTCACACTTATGCAATTGGACACTTAATAACTGCCAAATATTGGCATAATGTTGTAGAAGACGGCGTTCACCATACCTCTGCTGATACAGGTTGGGGTAAAGCGGTATGGGGTAATCTATATGGTCAATGGATTGCAGGTGCAGCAATATTCATATATGACTATGTAAGGTTCAATGGTTTGGACTTAATGGAAAAGATTATCGAAAACAAGGTAAATACTTTCTGTGCACCTCCAACAATCTACAGATTCTTGATTAAAGAGGACTTGTCCCAATTTGACTTTTCAGACATTCAATATGCAACCACTGCAGGAGAGCCATTGCCTCCTGAAGTATTTAAGAAATTTAAAGAGTTCACCGGGCTTGAAATTAAGGAAGGGTTTGGCCAAACTGAAACTACCCTTTCATTAGCTACATTCATTTGGATGGAATCAAAAACAGGCTGTGTAGGTAAACCATCTCCAGCATATAGGATTAATCTTTTAGATACTGATGGAAATGGTGTAGATATTGGTTCTGAAGGAGAAATCTGTTTTGATGTATCTGAAGGCAGGTCTGTAGGTTTATTTAAAGAATATTATAGAAATCAGGAAAAGACTGATGAAGCGATTTATGAGGGTTATTACCACTGTGGTGACACAGCTTATGTGGATGAAGACGGTTATTACACATTTGTCGGTAGAAATGATGACATCATCAAGTCTTCAGGTTACCGTATTGGACCGTATGAAGTGGAAAATGCAGTTATTTCTCACCCTTCAGTTTTGGAATGTGCAATTACTGGAGTCCCTGATGAATTAAGAGGCCAAATTGTTAAGGCAACAATCGTTCTTGCAAAAGGATTTGAACCAAGTGAAGAGCTTAAAAAAGAGATTCAAAATCATGTAAAGCATGAAACCGCTCCTTACAAATATCCAAGAATGATTGAATTTGTTGAGGAATTGCCTAAAACAATCAGTGGTAAAATCCAAAGGAAAATCATCAGAACTGAGGATGAGCAAAAAACCAATAATTAAAAAATCAAAAAATAATTTTTATCAATTTATTTAAATTTAATTTTTATGGATAGTGAATTAAAAATGAATATAAATCAAGTTAAACCATATCCTGTCATTAGCAAAAACAATTGTAAGGCATGTTTAAGATGTATAAGTGCCTGTAAAGAGGAATGCCTTAAGTTAAGTGAAGAGATTAATGACAGCGGATATCAATATGCAGAATATACTGGAGAAGGCTGTATCGGTTGTGGAGATTGTTATTACACCTGTCCGGAACCATTGGCCATCGAAGTTCATATTCCTAAAAGGACTAGAAAACCTAAAGGAGATGCTTAAATGAGTAATCAAATCGTTAAAGGAAATACAGCAGTTATCATTGGAGCGTTATATGCCGGCTGTGATTGTTTCTTCGGTTATCCGATCACCCCTGCAAGTGAGATTCTCCATGAGGCTTCCAAATATTTCCCAATGGTAGGAAGAAAGTTCATACAGGCTGAAAGTGAAGAGGCATCTGTAAACATGATTTACGGTGGAGCTTCCACTGGTCACAGAGTCATGAGCGCATCATCCGGACCTGGTATCAGCTTAATGCAGGAAGGATTCACTTTCCTAGCTGGTGCTGAATTGCCTGCAGTTATTGTGGATGTAATGAGAGCAGGTCCTGGTTTAGGTAATATCGGTCCTGAGCAGGGAGATTACAATCAGATTGTAAAAGGTGGAGGTCATGGAAACTATAGGAATATAGTATTGGCACCTAACAGCGTTCAGGAAATGTGTGATTTGACAATGAAGGCATTTGAACTTTCAAACAAATACAGAAACCCTGTAATCGTGCTTGCCGATGCGGTACTCGGTCAGATGGCTGAACCTTTGAAATTCCCAACTGAAGCCATTGAACCTAAAATCGATGATTCATGGGCTGTAAGAGGCAGCAAGGAAACCATGAACAATTTGGTCACCTCCATTTTCCTGGATTTCAATCAGCTTGAAGACTTCAACTTTGAAATCCAAGAGAAATATGAAAAGATCAGACAGAATGAAGTCGATTATGAGGAGTATATGGTTGAGGATGCTGAAATCGTACTTGTATCATATGGAACAAGCAGCAGACTGTCAAGAACTGCAGTTGATGTTGCAAGGGAAAAAGGCATTAAATTAGGCCTTTTAAGACCGATCACATTGTTCCCATTCCCAGAAGCCAGAATCAGGGAATTGGCAGATAAAGGTGTTGAATTCGTCTCTGTTGAAATGAGTAACGGACAACTCAGAGAAGATGTGAAGGCAGCTGCCGGTTACGATGAAGTTCATTTGGTCAACAGAATGGGGGGAAATGTAATTGAGCTTAAGGATATTCTTAATGAGATTTATGAGATGGTAGGCAGTGACGAGCGTCACAAGGTACATAGTGATGACAAGGATTACGATCACGCAACTTACCTTAACGATAAGGAATATCAGGAAGAATTGGACAATGACAATTATTATAATCATAGGGTAGTCGATTAGGGAGGTGAAAGAATGGATAATATTAAAGTTACTGACAACGTTGAAAAGGTACAGAAAAGTGAAATTGAAGAAAGAGTTATTAAAAAGCCAGAATCCCTATATGACAGCTTCCCTAGAAAAGGAAATGACATTTACAATACCCATTACTGCGCAGGTTGCGGTCATGGTATCTTACATAAATTAATTGCAGAGGTAATGGATGAATTGGGCATTCAAGAGAGATCAGTCATGATTTCTCCTGTAGGATGTTCAGTATTCGGATATTATTACTTCAATTGCGGAAATGTGCAGACCGCTCACGGAAGGGCTCCTGCAGTTGCTACAGGTATTTCAAGAGCTGAAGACAATGCAATTGTAATGAGCTATCAGGGAGATGGAGACTTGGCTTCCATCGGTTTGAATGAGACCTTGCAGGCTGCTAACCGTGGAGAAAAGATTGCTGTCTTCTTTGTAAACAATACCGTTTACGGAATGACCGGCGGACAGATGGCACCAACCACATTGATTGGTGAAAAGACCGTTACCTGCCAAAATGGAAGGGATGCAAACTTTGCAGGCTATCCGTTACATATGTGCGAGCTTATAGACAACCTTAAGGCGCCTGTGTTCATTGAAAGGGTCTCTCTTGCAAATCCTAAACTCATCAGAAAAGCGAAGATAGCCATTAAGAAGGCTTTGATGATTCAAAAGGAAGGTAAAGGATATACATTCATTGAAGCATTGTCACCTTGTCCGACAAATATCAGAAGGGATGTTAAAGGTGTTGAAGACTTCCTGATCAATGAGATGGGCAAGGAGTTCCCAGTAAAAAGATTCAGGGACTTGTCCAAGGAAAGGGAACCTAAGGAAAGGCCTGTAAGTGATTTCTCAATTGAAACCCTTGATAAGGTGTTTGGAATCGACAGAACAAAGGAAATCAAGGAAGTTGAAGAGTACTTCGATGACATTAAGGTCAAGATTGTCGGTTTCGGAGGCCAAGGAGTATTGAGTACAGGACTCACACTTGCACAGGCTGCATGCAGTGAAGGTAAGGAAGTGTCCTGGTATCCAAGCTACGGTCCTGAACAAAGGGGAGGAACCTCCAACTGTTCTGTAACCATTTCAGCAAAGACAATCGGTTCTCCTGTCGTTGAGGAATGTGACATTTTAATCGCAATGAACAAGCCTGCTTTGGAGAAATACTCAATTGACGTTAAGGAGAAAGGTATCATTCTTTATGATTCACGTGCAGGAAACTACACAAAAGACAATCTTCACGTAAAGGATGATGTGGAGATCATCGCCATTCCAGCAAGAGCCATTGCAACTGAAGTTGGAAATGCAAAGGCCATGAACACAGCTATTTTAGGTGCTTTGATGGAATTAGGTGCAGACAGCCCTATTCTTTCCAAAGAGGCATTTGAAAACGGTATCAGGGATACCTTTGCAGCAAAGCCAAAACTCATTGACGTAAACTTGAAGGTTCTTGAAGCTGGAGCCGAATGGTTAAGGGAAAATAGAAAATAAATAATTTCTATTCTCTTTTCTTTTTTTTAACTCTTTTTTTATTTTTTTCAATTTTTTATTATCTTATTTTTTTAATCTTTTTTCTATTGTTTGGATTGTTTTTATTTTTTTATTATTTTATTTTTTTATTACTCTTTTAGTTATTTTTTGATCATTTTTATTATTTTATTTTTTTTTAAAAAGATTTATTATTTAAAAAATTGAAATAATTATTTGAAAGCAAAATTATTTTTTTTATGAATATATTTTTTAAAACTTTATAGAGGAGATATTATCACTGAAAATTACAATTTTAATGCATTGGAAGCAAAAGAGCAATGCGTTAAATGGATTCAAGACTTCTTTGAAGAAAACGGTAAAGGATGCAATGCTGTTGTAGGCATCTCAGGAGGCAAGGATAGCGCTGTTGTTGCTGCATTGTGTGTAGAGGCTCTTGGAAAGGAGAGGGTCATAGGAGTGCTGATGCCTAATGACGTCCAGTCAGACATTGATTTTGCAAAGCTTCTTGTAAGTCATCTTGACATCAGGCATTATATAATCAATATCAAGGATGCTGTCAATGGTGTTTTAAATCAAATGATTGAATCCGATATTGAAATAAGTGAACAAACAAGAATAAATCTTCCGCCAAGAATTCGAATGTCTGTTCTATATGCAGTGTCACAATCCAATAACGGTAGGGTTGCAAACAACTGCAATCTCTCTGAAGATTGGGTAGGTTATGCTACAAGATATGGTGATGGTGCAGGTGATTTCAGTCCACTCTCAAACCTAACCGTAACTGAAGTTAAGGAAATAGGAAGAAGCCTCAATTTACCGAATGAGATTGTTGACAAAGTGCCGATTGATGGACTCTCCGATCAATCTGATGAAGAGAAGCTTGGATTTACATATGATGTATTGGATAGATACATACGGACCGGTGAAATTAGTGATAAAAACACAAAAGATAGAATCGATTACCTCCATGATCTGAATAAATTCAAGTTGGAGCTTATGCCAAGTTTTGAATATAAACAAGATTAATTGGGATATTTGATTTAAAAAAAGTATTATTTTTTCATCTGTTTTTTTATGATTTGTAATATTTATAATGATTTATAATTATTTGTAACGATTTATAATTATTTGTAATGATTTAACACGATTTTTTTCAAAAATAAATGATTGTTCGTTGTTTAATTGAGAAATAACGAACAATTAGAGGGATTTAAATAGTATGTATTTATATACTAGATTGTTAATAATATTAGTTAAGATATGATTTTAGAATTAAAATTATATCATTTTATGTTCTATAAAATTATAGGACTTAAAAAATGGAGTCGCTAAATGTTTATGACTGTATTTTTTAGTTTCTTAGTATTTTTAGGAATGTTAGTTTTCCTAAACGAAGGAGATATCATCCTCGATTACATATAAGCTGTATGTAATGATACTATTTGCATGTACAAAAGTACTATGTTTTTCATTGAATAATAGATGTAACTATTATTTTTATTATTTTTTCAATTAAGTTTTTTAAAAAAACTTAATTCTTTAATTCTTTTTAAAATTCTATTTTTCTAGTTTTCAATCATTTTTACTGATCTTTTTCTTTTTGGGATTCGCTGAGCATTCTTTCTAAATTGTCGATCTTTTCTTCTAATCTTTCAAATTTCTTATTGGAGTTTCTGTGAACGATTGCCGCAGCCAATGTGGCGGTACCCACTCCAGAAATTATATAACCGCTCCAAACCAGGAAAGTGCTTGTCAATACCCCAGAAGTGGTGCTACCTAAAACGGCATAACCATTGCTTGTAAAGGCATTTGAAACCATAGCCAAAGAGTTAATAGGGTTTTGACTCTCTAAAAATATTGTCAGAACGAGACAGGTGAAGATGATGCTTACCAAAATCAGAATAAGTTTTCCCAAATTATTCTTATCAGTGAACCTTAAGAACCTGTTATAGATATCCCCAACCAAATATAGCAATGCCGGAATACGGATGAAGTCCCAATATCCAAGTAAGGATTCTCCAAATGCAAGAGTGGATATGGATACCAAAGGCATTAGGAATATGATGAGTATTCTCCCTTTTGCTGATTTTTCAAAGAAGGTTATTACAAGATATAGTGATATGATAATGTCTATTAAGGAATTAATTATAAGTAATTCGCCGCTGACTGCAGAGAATCTGTCAAAAAAGAAGTTTAAGATGCAGATGTATATGAACAGGATTAGAATCAGATAATAGACTTGCTTTAATGACAGGATCTCTTCCTTAGGGAAATATTCCTTAGGATCCATTATGCTTTCCTTATGTTTCAACACTATCTTCTTCAATTGCTCTCCTATGAAACACAGTATGATGAATATTCCTACTGAAACGATTATTTGGCTTATATAGTTAATTAATTCCATGCTTATCACTTGATAATGTATTTATATTTCATTGTAAATAAATATGAATATTTTTTAATGATTGTTATTGTTTATTTTCTAATATTGGAATAATTAAAATTTTTTTCATCATATGTTCATATGCATATTGATTTGGTGAGACTAGCTTTTCCAATCGCAAAAAATGGAGTTACAAACTAAATATTATATACTTTAATTAATATATTTAGATATAATATAGATTTTTAAATGATTACAAATCTATTCAATTATACTAATTAATATTATAAATTCAAAAAGATTAAGAGGAATCAAATGACTTATAAAGAAATTTCTAAAGAGTTTTTGGATAAGGCCAATGTTACCGTTGGAGATACAATAAAGGTAACAAAAGAGGATATTTCCTATGAGGGAATATTGCTTGACAGGTCTGAAGACGCAAAGGACGCTTATATTGTAATTAAACTTGACAGCGGTTATAATGTTGGAGTGAATATCGAATCTGCAACAATTGAGCTTATTGAAAAGGGAGACCAGCCTAAGATAGGATTTGAAGGGGACACTATAGAGAAGGACCCTAACAAATCAAATATATCCATTATATCTACTGGTGGTACAGTTTCTTCAATCATTGATTATAAGACTGGAGCTGTTCACCCTAAATTCACCGCAGAAGACTTGTTAAGGGCTAATCCTGAGCTTTTGGATCTTGCCAATTATGATGTGAAGGCATTGTATAACATCTTGTCTGAAAACATGAGGCCCGAATACTGGGTAAAGGCTGCAGAGTCCATCGCTGATGACATAAACAATGGCGCTGACGGTATAGTGATTGCCCATGGTACAGATACCATGCATTACACTTCAGCCGCATTGAGCTTCATGGTCAAGACACCGGTCCCTATTGTAATAACAGGTGCTCAAAGAAGTTCAGACAGGCCTTCAACTGATGCTTTCCTAAACATATACAACTCATGTGGAGCCGCCTTGTCAGACATTGCAGAAGTTACAGTATTGATGCACAATTCATTGGATGATGGCGACTGTGCACTTCATAAGGGAACTAAAGTTCGCAAGATGCATACAAGCAGAAGGGATACCTTCAGAAGCATTGATAGCGAACCGATAGCTCTCTTAAGGGACGGTAAAGTGAAATCAGTCAATCTCCCATACACAAAACGTGGAGAAAACGGGCTTGAATTGTTTACAGATATAGAAAGCAAAGTTGCCTTGATCAAATCATTCCCTGGAATTGAGTCCGAGATAATTGATTATCATATTGACAAGGGATACAAAGGATTGCTTGTTGAAGGAACAGGTCTTGGACATGTTCCTGATTATATGATAGATTCATTGCAAAGGGCAAATGATGAGGGCATTCCTGTTGTAATGACTTCCCAATGTCTATATGGTACAATAAACATGAACGTTTACAGTACTGGAAGACTCTTGCTGGATGCCGGTGTGATTTCAGGTATGGACATGACTCCTGAAACCGCTTATGTGAAATTGGCTTGGGCGTTAGGCCAAAGCGAAAGTGTGGATGAAGTTAAAAGGATTATTCAAACCAATGTTGCTGGAGAATTGAATGAAAGTTCTTCACTTAAGTATTTCTTGAATTAGGGGTGGTAGAAGATGGCTAAAAACAAATCTAAAAAAGCAAGCAAAGGAAAAAAGAATAATAAATCTGAAACTCCTAAGATAGAAAGAAATTGGGAAGAGCTTGGACTTATGATGGGTCTTGAAATCCACCAGCAATTGAATACCAAGCATAAATTGTTCTGCCCATGTTCAACAGAACTCACTGATGATGAATTTGACGATGGAATAATAAGAAACCTAAGGCCAACCCAAAGTGAATTGGGTCAAATCGACAGAGCTGCCCTTCAGGAATCATTAAGGCACATGACCTTTAAGTATGAGTCATTCAATGACCACACATGTCTTGTTGAAACCGATGATGAGCCACCTCATGCATTGAACAGAGAAGCCCTTGATATTTGTATCACAATCGCTTCACTTTTGAACATGAAAATGGTGGATGAATTCCATACAATGAGAAAGCAGGTAATTGATGGAAGTAACACCGGTGGTTTCCAAAGAACAGGTCTTGCGGCAACTGACGGTTACCTGGACACTCCTTACGGCAGAGTGGCAATTGAATCATTAGGCCTTGAAGAGGATGCGGCAAGAAGAATTGATTCCGATGATGAGTTCACCCAATTTAGACTTGACAGATTAGGAATTCCTCTTGCGGAAATCACTACAGACCCTTCCATGCACCATCCTGAACAGATCAAGGAAGTTGCCTATATGATCGGTCAGGTATTGAGAAGCACTAATGTGAAAAGAGGTCTTGGTACAATCAGGCAGGATGTAAACATTAGTATCACAAGCGGTGCAAGAGTGGAAATAAAAGGTGTGCAGGACCTTGATCTAATGCCTGAAATTGTTGAAAGGGAAGTTCAAAGGCAATTGGCACTTGCTGACATCAAGGATGAATTGATCAAAAGGAATGCAAGTGTTGAAGACACCATTTACGACCTTGATGAAGTATTCAAGGACACTTCCTCAAAGATATTGTCAAAGGCAAATTGCATTAAAGGTATAATATTGAGAGGATTTGACGGACTCATCGGAAAGGAGATTCAGCCAGGAAGAAGATTCGGTACTGAATTGTCAAGCTATGCCAAGAAGATGGGTGTTTCCGGTCTTTTCCACACTGATGAGCTTCCTGCATATGGTATCTGTGCTGAAGAAGTCGATGCAATGAAAGATTATTTAAAAATCAACCCTGAAGATGCAATTATTATTGTGGCTCATGATGAGGATATTGCAGTAAATGCATTGAATGAGGTAATCAGAAGAGCTGAGATGGCATTTGATGGTGTTGTAGAGGAAACAAGAAAAGCTTTGGATGATGGAAACACAGAATATATGAGGCCGCTTCCTACTGCAAACAGGATGTATCTTGAAACAGATATTCCTTTATTCCAAATCACTGATGATATGGTCGAACCTATTAAAAACAACCTTCCAGAGCTTCCAGACGCTAAAAAGGAAAGAATCAAGGCTGAATATAAGTTATCTGAAGACTTGGCAAACCAAATAGTCAGAAGACTTTTAGGAGACACTTTCGAATCATTGTTATCTAAAGTTAAAGTAGATCCAACTACCGTAGCTTCCGTACTTGTATCTGACTTAAGGGACTTAAAGAGAGAAAGAATTGATGTTTCCATATTCACTGAAGATAAGTTAGTTGAAATATTCTCACTTCTTGAAGATGGAAAGATATCCAAGGATGCAATAAAGGACCTGATGATTGCAGTCAGCAAAAATCCAGATGAGGATGTTGACATTGTTGCTGAAGAGGCTAATCTGACTCTTTTAAGTGAAGATGAAGTCAGGGACATCATTCATGAGATAGCTATTCAAAATGAATCCATGATCAAGGAACGTCAAATGGGGGCTATGGGTCCTTTAATGGGAATGAGTATGAAGAAGCTTAAAGGAAAGGCAGATGGTAGTTTAGTAAATAAAATTGTTAGAGAAGAGATTCAAAATCTTTTATGATTTTGATTCTTTTTAATTATTTTTTTATAAATTAAATAATTTTTATCAATTAAATCATAATGGTGTTGATATGGAGAATTATGACATTATAATCATCGGAGCAGGTCCGGCAGGATTGACTGCAGGGATGTATGCAGGCAGGCAAAACTCAAAGACTTTAGTTATAGACAAGGGAATGGCTGGAGGATTAGGCTTGGAAGTGCCTATGATGCAGAATTATCCTGGATTTGACTTGATTGCTGGAATGGAATTGATTGGCAAGATGAAGGCACAAAGTGAAAATTATTGTGAAATTTTGGAGAACACTGTAATCGATTCCATTGAAAAGACAGATGATGGCTTTAATTTAAAAACCAAAAATTCTCCTTTATTGATGTCAAGCGATGAAACAGGTGAAAAGGAATTCTTTACCAAAACCATTATTTTAGCTACTGGAGCATCCCACAGACATTTGAATGTTCCTGGGGAGGCTGAATTCCTAGGTCGTGGAGTGGCATACTGTGCAACCTGTGATGGAATGTTCTTCATTGGAAGGGATGTTCTTATGGTAGGTGGAGGAAACAGTGCTGCTCAAGAGGCATTATATCTCAAGAATCTCGGATGCAATGTGAAATTGGTTCACAGAAGGGATGAATTGAGATGTGAACACCATCTTCAAAAGGCCTTGGAGGAGAATGGCATTGAAGTCCTTTGGAATTCCACCATTGAAGAGATCAAGGGGGAAATGGCTGTCAGTTCAGTCACTCTCTTAAGGGATGGAAAAGAGGAAGATTATAAGACAGATGCCGTATTCGTTGCCATTGGTGATGATCCTTCCAATGATCTGGCTAAGGAATTAGGGGTTGCTCTAGACGAAGACGGCTATATCATAACAGATAAGAATCAGGCAACCAATTTGGAAGGCGTTTACTCTGCTGGTGATATTACTGGTGGGGTTAAGCAGTGGGTTGTCGCTTGTGGTGAAGGAGCAGTAGCTGCCATCTCTGCTTATAATTATTTCAATCTTTAAAGATCATTTTTTATATTTTTTTAAGATTCTTTATCATTCGCATTATCACGAATTATTTATATTGTCCAAAAAAAATAAAGTAAGATATTTAGTTGTTTTAACCAAATACCTTATCAACAGCTTGAATCAATATTTTAGCCCTTTTATTGGTTTGGGACTTTTTCTCATAGCTCCAAGTCTCAAATACAAAAGTAGGAGTTCCTGCCTTAATGAGAGGTAAGTGTATATAAGGAGGACTTGTTTGAGTCGGAGGAGACCAATATAACATCTTAGAGTTATTTTCAATTGATTTGATTATTTTAATGGTCTTTTTAGCCAATTTCATTGAAGGTTCATGTTGATTTTTTGGAACATGTATAAAGTAAGTCTGTTTATAGGTTATTCCAGATGTAGAATGAATGTCAACAACCAAATCAAATTTTTGCTTTTTGGCATGTGGAACTATATAATTTTTGGCAAGCTTTTGGCCTCTCATCCTTAAAGTGGAATATGAACCTTTTTTATTGGTTAAGACGATTCTATAAACATAATATTTATATCTCATATTCACCTTATTTGTGATCTGCTTATATAGTGAATCATGAATTTGATGTTCCATGGAATGCAATCCTACAACATATGCTATTTTAATTTTTGAGCTGCGGTTTCCGATGACTCCAATGAAATATACCTTTCCGTAGCTTGTTTTTCCAATAAGCTTGCTGTATAAGACATTGACCTTTGTTTTTTTGCTAACAGGAATGTAATTGCCCTTTCCAGTATAGTTGATGGTCACATTGTAGATCTTGGAGCTTTGGTTTATTTTCAATTGAACCAAACCGTTCTTATTTGTTGTTCTGGTATATGTTTTTCCATTGAAGTTTATTTTGATGGTTTGATTGGCAATTGCCTTATCTGCAGTTGTTTTCAAATAAACCTTCAAATAATCGTTTTTGAATATACCATATCTGCCAATGGTTATTTTTGTATAAATCGGTTTGGCAATGACTCTTAAGTTCAATGTTTTTGAAGAGGAGGCATATGTGGAATCCCCTTCATATTTTAAAGTAATCTTATAGGTTTTTGCAGAGTTGCTTATATTGAATTTGGCTATTCCATTGCTATTGGTTGTTGCAGTTAGGGTTTTTCCATTGATTAAAAGTTTAACCTTCTGTTTTGGAATAGCTTTTTTAGAGCTGTCTTTTAAATAGACATTCAAATATTTGTTTTTTATAACATAATCTGCTGAGCTCAAAGATGTTTTCTTCAATATGACTGGTTCTGTAATTGGATCTTCTCCAACACTTGGATTTGTAGGCTCTATTTCATTAGGGTCTGTTTCTGTTGAGCATCCTGGGTTGTCTGTTTCTTCTGTGTTGGTGTCTGTTGAGCATCCTGTGTTGTCTGTTTCTTCTGTGTTGGTGTCTGTTGAGCATCCTGGGTTGTCTGTTTCTTCTGTGTTGGTGTCTGTTGAGCATCCTGCTGAATCGTCTTCAACAACTTCATCAACTCCCGGGTCATCTGTTAGGATTTGATTTGAAAATTCACAGACATCTTGGTCTATTTCACTTGCAGAAATGATATTTATGTTTATAATAATCAGAAAAATTAATAAGACATAAAAATATCTGAACATTTTTTTATTCATTTAATACCTCCTTTTGGGGGTTGAATAATTTTTTTTAGTATGTTTGGTCATTTTTTGTAAATGTATTTAATCAAAAAAATAAGGATAAAATAAAAATGAACATGTTAAATTCATCTAAAGTTCGTATTCTTTTTCAGTAATAAAAATGTATATTACATAAGCTATTGCTAAAACGACAAAGATAGGCAGTAGCCATGCAAATAATTTAATTAAAACTGCCACTACACAAATAATTATGATATATGTAATTAATTCATCGATTTTCATAGTTTTATTTATCTTTTAATAGTATTTAAACTTAATTAACTATTAGTTTACTTATTCAATTATTATTTAAGCTTATTTACTTTTCATTTAAAAAAGTATTAAATTTATATATTATATTAAATATATATTAAATTAATATAATGTTATATATTAATAAAGCATTTAATTTTTAGCTTTATGTAATATTATACATTGCATTTATTCGTAAAAAATGATTTTGAGAGATTATATGACAATTTTAGTTATTAATAACAAAGGACAATACAACCATAGGATTCAAAGAAGCCTGCAATACCTCAGGATTCCTTCTGAACTGATCAGCAATGAGTCATCCATTGAAGAACTGGAAGCTAAAGATCCTATCGGTTTGATTTTAGGTGGAGGTCCTTCCATTGATGGTGTGGGAAATGCTGCAGAATACATTAAGCATTTTGATATTCCTATTCTTGGCATCTGCTTAGGTCATCAGTTAATAGCTAAAACCTTTGGTGGTGAAGTTTCAACTTCAGACACTGAAAGTTATGCCCAAGTAAAAATTAATCTTTTAGACACTTCCAATCTCTTTAAAGGTCTTGAATCTCCTCTTGATGTTTGGAGCTCTCATAAGGATGAAGTTCACACTCTTCCTGAAGACTTTGACATTATCGCAAGCTCTTCCCTTTGTGACATCGAAGCCATGAAACATAAGGAAAAAGAGATTTATGGAATCCAGTTCCATCCGGAGGTTCATCATACTCCTAAAGGGGAATTCATCTTTAGGAATTTTTATGAGATTTGTCGCAATTTTGAAAAATAAGAGATTACTTTTATGGAATTTGTCAAAATTATAAAATGGGTAAATTAAAAGAAAGATTTCGGATTATAATTATTTTTTATTTTAATATTTGAAGGGTTGATAAAATGTTTGATAATTTAGACGACTTTAAGAAAAAAGCACTTGACAACAAAGCTAACTTAAAATTCAAAAACATCAGTATTCCTATTGGTGATGGCGAACAAGAGTTCAGAATCACTGGTATTGGTGAAAAAGCTATCAAAATTGAAAAATATGTCAAATATGAAGATATGATGGATGCTGTAATGGATGGCAAGGACGAAGGTTTGGAAGCTATCATTATGGAATTTATCGAAGATTTTGAATAGATCAATTAATGTTTTTCTTTAAAATTTCTTAAGACAATAAATCTTAAGATTTTTAAAATTATTTTTAAAGGTATTTTTATGTTAAGCCCAAAAGAATTTATTGAAGATGCTACCCGCAAAATCAAAGAGGAAATTGGCGATGAAAAAACCATTATAGCATTATCCGGTGGAGTTGACAGTTCAGTCTGTTCAGTCTTGACCCAAGAGGCCATTGGAGATAATCTGACTGCAATATTCGTTAACCATGGATTGCTTAGAGAAGGTGAAGCGGAACAGGTTTGCAGTGTTTTCGAAGAAAGGCTAAACTTCAAATATGTTGATGCGTCTGATGAATTTTTATCCGAACTTGAAGGTGTGGATGATCCTGAAGAGAAAAGGAAAATCATTGGAAGAGTCTTCATTGAAGTCTTTGAAAGGGAAGCACAAGCGGTTGATGCCAAATATTTGGTTCAAGGTACCATCGCTCCTGATTGGATTGAAACCGAAGGTGAAATCAAGACCCACCACAATATGGCATTGCCAAGCGGTATGGTTTTAAAGGTAGTTGAACCGGTTAGAGATTTATATAAGGATGAAGTAAGGGAAGTCGGAACTGAATTAGGTCTTCCTGACAGCATTGTACAAAGGCAGCCTTTCCCAGGTCCGGGACTTGGTGTAAGGGTTGTTGGAGCTTTAACAAGAGACAACTTGGCAGTTTGCAGAGCTGCAGATGCTATCGTAAGGGAAGAAGTGGAAAAAGCTGGCTTGGATAAGGAATTATGGCAATATTTCGCTGTACTTACCGACACTAAAGTGACTGGTGTAAAAGGAGACGAAAGAGACTTCGGCTATCTTGTTGTAATCAGATTGATCAGTTCTGTTGATGCGATGACTGCAACCGTTCCTGAAATGCCTTGGGATGTAATCAGAACCATTTCCAGAAGAATCACTTCTGAAGTTTCCGAAGTTACTCATGTTGCATTATCCATTAGCGATAAGCCACCTAGTACCATTGAATTCTGTTAATCTAGTCAATTAATTGACTATTGAGTTCTCTTAATTAGTTAAATTAGTTTCTTAAACTAATTTTAACTATTTCATTTTCATCATTTCAATCACTAAATCAAATCACCATCATTTATTTTATTATAAGGTTTTTATTATGAGAACATCTAAAACTACTAAAAATGCTTATTTGGCAAAATTGACTGAAAAGATTCAGATGAAATCAGTTGATGTTGGAAAGGATTTAGATGGCAGCACACCACCATCTGTTTTTATAGGTCGCTGGAGTTATCCTAAAGTGTACGCTGGACCAATGATGGTCAGCCAAACAGGGGACACTTATATCATGGACTCTCCAGAGCAATGGATTGGTGAAAATAAAAGCCAAGAAGACATTATCAGATATAGATTGAATCTAGTTCGCGGCAAGCAATTGATCGATATCAAGGATTTGGAAAATCCATTTGTAGAAAAGCTTCAGGACATTTCCCTTGCATCAAAATCCATTGACAGTGAAGCCACTTTTGGGTCAAGGCCAACCGGTGCGATGTTCTCTGAAGAAAGCACTCCACATGGTCCAAGCGCATTGATTGAAAAATTTGACATCGATGCGGTCAAATGGGACAGGCAGCTTGAAAAAAGCTTTTATGACACTGATTTAAGAGCTAGAGAGGCGGTTATGAACTTGCATAACAAGGATGTTCCATTTTCAGCTATGCAAAAGGCCTTTTCAGTTGGAGCTTTCGGCTTAAAGAAGAATCGAAAGCTGGTTCCAACAAGATGGTCAATCACAGCCTGTGACAGTACAATTGCAGACAATCTATTGAAGGAAGTAAGGCATTACAATATAATGGATTCCTATAGGGTCTATGAGTTCTCAAGTCTGAACAATTATTATGCAATCATTCTAACACCTACGGAATGGCAGTATGAATGGTTTGAGGCATTCATTAAGATCATGGGCAAGGAAGAAATGATGTTTTCAGATTATGAAACAAATGCAGGAAAGACGGAGTATTCCTGTGTAGGGGGATGCTATTACACTGCCAAAATGGCAGTATTGGATAAATTGGCAAAACTTAAGCTTCAGTCTGGAGTCATCATCCTTAGAGAAGCTTATTCCGGATATGTTCCCCTTGGAGTATTTAATGTAAGGGAGAACATTAAATATGCAATGAATGGAGATTATAAGGAGTTTGAATCATTAAGGGAATCTCTTGTTTATTGTGGAACCAAATTGAAGATTCCAATCAGCAAATATGTCAAGCAAAGCAATCTGTTGAATGAGCTATTGCATTCCCAACAGACAACATTGGATTCTTTCTTCAAGAAGTCTCCGGATTTGCAGAATTGAAATAAATAATATTTATTATGAAAAAAATTCAATATTGGAAAAAATTTTTAATAATTATAAATTTATAGGTAGAAATATGAATCTTAAATTTAAAAAACCATCAAAGGAAACTCAATTTGCTATGTCTAAAGTGGCTGCTGGTGAGGATAATCAGGATTATTTCACCTTGGCTGAAGACAAATTAGCCAGCACAACAGGTCACAGCTATGCTAAATTAGTCTCTAGCGGCAATTCCGCTATCTTATGTGCTATGAATTCAATTGATGGTGCTATCCTAATTCCAGACCAAGGAGGATGGAATGGATTCAAGCAAATGGCCAAATTTTTAAATAAGGATTTGATTACAGTCAGAACCAATCATGGTTTAATTGATTTGGATAATCTTAACGAATCAATTATCTCATCATCAGAAGATGGCATAATTGATTTGAATGATGAAAATAATAAATCTGCTCTGTTTTTAACAAGCTTTGCAGCTTATACTGCAGAACAGGACATTAAGGCAATTTGTGATTTCGCTCATAAAAACAATATGCTTGTTGTAGAGGATGCGTCAGGAGCTATTGGAGATTATGAGAAAAGATTGGCAAATGGAAACAATTCAGATGTCATAATTGGATCTACAGGATCTCCAAAAATAGTGAATGTTGAAGATGGGGGATTCATTACAACAAATGATAAAACTCTTTTTGAAAAATCAAATCTTCTTCTAAAGACAAATAAGGCAAGCAATATAACCGCTTGTGGAATCTGTAATGAATTGGATTTTGCAGAAAAAAACCTTAAGAAGACAATCGATGCTTGTTCATACCTTAAAGAAAAAATAGAAGATGAAACTAATTTTGAAGTATTCCATAATGATAAAAGGGGAATAAATGTTATTATAAAAACAGAAGATCCTAAATCATTATCCTATAGATTGCGCCAGGAATTTGTATTGGATAGTCATGGAATGATTACCAAGTGTCCAAATTATAATAGGTTGAAAGAAAAGGCAGTGGCTTTAGAGATTAAAAATTTGGATATTTCCTGTCTTGATTATGAAAATTTGGATTCCATTTCAAATATAATCAAGAGATATGATTAATCTCTTTTATTTTTATTTTTTTTAAAAGAAGTTAATTATAAATTAATTAAATAAATTTTTTAAAAGAAGTTAATTGAGATTATTGGTCTACAATTAATTTGCTTGTTTTATCAATTAATATGTCTGTTATATGGATATTCCTTAATTCTTTTTCAGGAATATCATATATCTTCATTAATATTGATTCGTCGGCTTCTAAAACAGCATCATCTCTAAAAAAGATATCGGATAATTCATCGACAAAGTAATCTGGACAATCGATTAAGACAACCGCCATATTCATCTTCCCTTCCTTAAGGCCAAGTATGTCAAATGCCTTTGAGATTTGCCTTTGGGCAGATGTTCTGATTAAAATTTCAATACCTAAGTCCTTAGCTAAATTGTCCCCTCTTTTGAATGCATTCATCGCATGGATAATTCCATGCTGTAGATGTTCCTTTCCAGCTATTGCATCTGCATTCATCAGTTGAATGATTCCAACATCACAACAGCTATTTCTAATATTGTCTATTTGATCTAATGTTTTAGGAATGCTTTCTATCTCTCCAGTAAATCCCAATATCTCAACATTGTCCAAATTAGCCAATTCCTTATTGTATTCCATTTCTATCTCTCTTGAAGGATTAAATTTTAAAATTAAATAATTAAATAATATTTGAAATAATAATTCAAAATAATAATTTAAAGTTTATAATTAAAAATCAGTATTATTTTTTATTTTTCTTGCTTTGCTTTTTATCCAAGGAAAAATGATTGTCTTCGAGCAATCTGTTCACACCGTCAATGTATGCTTCCACACTTGCATTGATGATGTCAGGTTCAGTTGCCCTTGCAGAAATGATCTTGTCTCCTGAACTTAGCTTTACGATTACTTCAATCAATGCATCTGTACCTCCGGTAACCGCATCTACGTGGTACTCTTCAAGCTTGATGTCTGCAAAGTTCTGGATTCCCTTATTCACTGCATTGATGGCCGCATCGACAGGACCGATACCAACATCCGCTTCAATCACTTCCTTATCCTCAATGTTCATCTTGATGGAAGCTGTTGGCCTTATCTTGTTTCCTGAAACGATTGTAAGCTCATCCAGATTGATTTTCTTTTCCTGTTCAATGTTCAGTACATGCTCTGCAATAGCTTCCAGATCAGTGTCTGTAACGGTCTTTCCCTTGTCTCCAAGGTCTTTCACCTTAAGGAAGATTTCATTCAATTGGTCCTTGTTCACTTCAAGGCCCAATTCCTTCAATCTGTTGTCCAAACCTTTTGTTCCCACATGTTTTCCTACAACAAATTTTCGTCTGTGGCCTACAAGCTCAGGCATGATAGGTTCATAGGTTGCGCTGTTCTTTATCACTCCATCAGCGTGAATTCCGGATTCATGTGCAAATGCGTTTTCCCCTACAATAGGTTTGTTTGGAGCCAAATAGGCATTGCTTAATCTTGAAACCAATTTGGAAGTGCTGTAAAGTTGGTTTATTTTGATGTCTGTTGTATATTTGCTTTCATCGTCATCGTCACTGTACTTGTATAATGTGCTTAATGAGACTACAACCTCTTCAATGGCTGCATTTCCAGCTCTCTCACCAAGACCGTTGATTGTTCCGTGGAATCTGGTGGCTCCTCCATCAATTGCGGATAGTGTATTGGCCACTGCTAGGCCGAAGTCATTATGGCAGTGAGCGCTTAATGGAACTCCCAAATCGTTGAATTTCCTATAGAAATTGAATGATTTCAAAGGTGTCAGGATTCCTAAAGTGTCACATGGGCAGATCCTGTCCGCTCCTGCATCGATTGTTGCCTTGAATATTTTCCTTAAATATTCAATGTCTGTTCTGGTTGAGTCTTCAGCTGCAAGCTCCACTACAAGCCCATGGTCCTTAGCATATTCAACTACCTTAACCGCATCCTCAAGCATTTCGCTTTGGGATTTCTTCAATTTGTATTGCAAATGCAAGTCAGAAGTCGGAACCACAACATTCACAGCATCCACATCACATTCAAGGCAGTAATCCACATCCTTAATCAATGTTCTGGAAAAGCTGACGATTTCCGCATTCAATCCCTGTGATGTGATAAGTTTAATAGCTTCCCTTTCACCTTCGGATGTAATGGCTGATCCAGCTTCAATGGAATTGACCCCTATTTCATCCAATTTGGTAGCTATCCTTAATTTCTTCACTGCATTCAAAGAGATTCCCGGGGTCTGTTCCCCATCCCTTAATGTAGTGTCCAATACTTCTATCTTCATTTTTTCACTCTTTATTATTTGTTAAGCATGATTAGTTTCTATTCCATTTGTTCTCTAAACCATTCTACTGTTTCCCTTAACTGTTCTTCAAACTTATCCTCTTCAGGTTTGAAGTTTATGTTTTCAAGATTGCTTATGTCTGCAAGTGAGTGTTTGATGTCTCCTGGTCTTTCATCCAGATATTTTGCTTTCAGTTCTGATTCCAAAACATCACTTACAATATTGAATAATTGATTGATTGTCATTGATTTGCCTAATGCGACATTGAATATTCCATTGTAGTCGGATTCGGCAGCTTTAATGTTTGCCTTTGCAATTTCCTTTACAAAGATAAAGTCTCTGCTTTGCTCTCCATCTCCATAGATAACCGGATTTTCACCTTTCAAGATTGAGGAAATGAATTTAGGAATAACCGCTGCATAAGGTGAATTTTCATCTTGTCTAGGACCAAAGACATTGAAATATCGAAGAGCAACATAATTCAAGCCGTAGCTTTCAAGGAAGGATTTCAAATACAATTCCCCACTTGCCTTTTGAGCTGCATAAGGGGAGGAAGGCATAGGAAGTTCAGTTTCCTTAAGTGGCATGTTCGGATTGTCTCCATAAACTGCAGAAGATGATGAAAAGACAATCTTCTTGATCTTGTTGTTTTTGCAGGCAATGAGCAGTTTCAATGTGGCGTCAACGTTTGTCAGATTGTAATCCAATGGTTCATCAACGCTTCCAGGCACGCTTACCTTGGCTGCAAGGTGGAAGACATAGTCCTTTCCCTTTAAGATCTCTTCCAAATCACAATCCATAAGGTCTTCCTTTATTAATGTGAGGTTTTCGTGATTCGGATTTTCCAGATTTTCCATTTTTCCTGAGGATAGGTTGTCTATGACGGTTACTTTGTTGTTTTCCAATAGCTCCTCAACAATGTGTGAACCTATGAATCCACATCCTCCAGTAACTACAATTTCCTTATTTTCCATTATATCTGGTCCTTTAATTTATAATGTAAAAAATTTATTTGAAATATATTATATGAATGATATTTTAAAAAATTATTTTCATATTAGTATAAATTTATAATTTTAATACTATTTTAATATTGTGTATTTTAAGATATTTAAAAAAGCATTTGCAAAATATTTGAGAAATCATAAAAAAGTCTTTAGGAAAATTGATAAAAATTCTATAAAAATCCCTATAAAGTAATAATTTTTCTTTATTTTGTATTAACTTTATTATATTTTTTCAATTTTAAAAATAATCAAAAATATGTCCTATTTTTTCGGCTTGTCGATAAGTAATAAAAGATATATATTATATTATAACATATAATTAACTATGATTAGTATAGGTGCTAATGGATTTCAATATTTTGTGAATTATATAGTGGCTATTTTAGTAGCGATAGCCTTAGCCTTAGCTTTAAGATTGCCACTTCTTCCGGAAAATCCAATCAGGTTTTCCTGGACCAAAAGCGCACTATTTCCAACTCCTGTATTTGCTATAGGAATATTGGCTATTTTTTATTCATTGAATGTATTCTGGATTTATGATGGAATAGTGATTGCAATATTAACAGGCATCTTTTCAGCTCTTTTTGTAAAGTATCTATTCGATTATATCTTCCCAAGCCCTCAAGGGGGTGCTGAATGATGGATCTGATAATTGGCTTGATATTGGCAACCATCATCTCATGGCTCAATTTTGTTATTGTGGACACATTCCTAGGTCTTCCGGAAGCTCCTGGTGTTAAAGGGGCAGAAACCGTAGGATACTCCATCAAGAATAGGAAAGGAGATTTGGCAGGAGGTTTCTTCCAAGGAAACATATTGTGTTCTCCAGACGCTTCAGCAGGAACATTGATTGCATCAATTGGAGTTTATATCCTTGGAATCCAAGGCGGTTTGATAGCTGCATTATTTGTCTATATTGGAAATAGATTATGTGCAGATCCAGGCTATGCAGGCACAACCGGTGCCTTGACAATGACCTTATTGATATTCATCTTCTCATTTGTTGGAATCACTCCTGAGATGTTCATCTGTGGAATGGTAATTGCAATATTCACCATTCAGGGAATTCACCATCCGACAAGTTCCAGATTGATTGGAAGGATAGCAAAATCCTTTGGCAGATATACTAAATATGAATAATTAAAAATATTAATTGCTAAAAGTTTGAAATAAAAAAATTTGAAAATTTAATGATTTGAAATTAAAAAATTTTAAAAATAGAAAAGTAATACAAGGTTAAAAATATGTTTATTGAAATTATTGGAGTTATTACAATTTTAATGGCTTTAAGAGCGGTAATAACCAAGGACAGAGCAGAAAAGTTACTTTACATAAATGTAATAGGATTCTGTGTTTCTGCATTGATTGCATTGTATATTCAAACTCCATTTGGTCTTGTATTAGCTGCCGCTTTCTTTATCTCTTCTACAATCGGGGCAAATGCAATTGCCTACAGCTTAAAGGATTTGGAAGATGAAATTACTTATGATAAGAATATAGAAGAGCATAAGGAAAACTGATTACTTTTATTTTTATAATCATTGGATCAGAACCTATGAAAAAAGTATTGAATAAAGCAAAACAATAGAAATGGGATTTAAATGTTAGAGATTATTACAGTGACAACAATATCAATTGCTTTGATGATAATAGGTGCCATTGGAGTTGTCCTTCTTAAGAAACCATTGGATAAGGTAATTATGGTTTCAGTCTTAGAGGCCGGTTTGGTCTTGGCTATTGTCAGCTTTAAATACTTGGATGTGGCTTTTTTAACAGCTGTTCTTGATCCGTTGTCCATTATCGTGTTCTTGCTTGCTTTAATCAAAATCAATGAAGTTCGCAAATCCAAATTGGAAGACTATTCCACCCTTGATAAGATGATTCAAAGCAATGAGAATAAAGAAAGAAACTCTGAAGGTGGTAAATGATGTTCAATCTGGCTCTTTGGGTTTATGTAGGTTTGGCACTTGCCATTTTCGGAAGCCTCGCTACAGTTTGGGGTCCTGGCGTAAAAGACCCTGTCATTAGGACCATCAATACTGAGGTGGCATCTGTAGGAGTTTCATTGATCTTACTTACTTACAATTCCACATTGGCTCTTTTGACTTTAATTGCAACTACAATTATCGTCACTTTAATCCTGTTCAGAGCTATTTCTCGATTGGAAGAGATAGGAGCTGATGTATGATGCTTATCAATTTATTTAATCTGATGCTGGGAGGAATCTAAGAATGCCTAAAATAGCTAAATTATGGAATAAGTTGGCAGATCCAAAGAACATTCCTAGACTATTTGCTCTAATCTTAGGCTTGCTCCTGATAGCGGGATTCCTGATTCCTGTAGGTTTGGATTCAGACCAACTCTATACCCGTCCAGCTCCTCAAAGCCAGATGGATGCAGGATTGGCTATCGCACCATATGACAGAGGTGGAGAGATTTTGGAAAGTCCTGGCATTACAGAAGCGCAGTATCCTGAAAATTCACAGAATCTAGGTTGGATCAATTCATATATGACTCCAATAGCTGAAATGCTGAAAGACATTTCCCCATACTTCGGAACAAGTATCTGCGCATCTCCTGGTGGAGTCATCGATGAAATCCTTTACTATACAAGAGGTTTTGACACAATCCTTGAGTCCTCTATCCTCATGATGGCATTCATCATTGCATCATGGCTTGCAATAAACTTTACCATGGACAGAAAAGAGGAAAAATCCAAAGGGGATATCAAGGAAGATGTGAAGAGAGCCATTGCAAGTTCTGACAGAATAGCCACTGAAGTCGAAGAAAGCAATCGTAAAGCTCGCGAAAGACAAGCTAAAAGGGAGTTCAGGTGATTGGATGGTCGTTAGTATAGTTCCTCAATTTGTTCCTGCTTTCTACAGCTCAATGTATACAACAGTTTTGTATGGCGGTTTGATTGTAGCTTTCATTGGCTTGATTGGAATTGCAATGGAGAAAAGGGATATTCAAGTCCTCATACTTACTGACATAGTAGGTTTAGCTATGCTTATTGTTGTGGCGGCTGTGGGAACTGATTTATCTGAAGCCCTTATCCTTCCTGGTCTGGTAGTTGAATTGGCAGAGATCATGGCAATATCAGAGATTCTAATATCCCGTGAAATGAGAAAGAAAGATGCAGATACCTCATTTGCACCAATGCCTTTGGATATAGGCATGGAAATTATGACAACAGCGCCTAATTTCATTGCTCTACTGTTAATAGGATATGGTGTATTCCTATCCGGCTTTACCGGTGGTGCAGTAGCTGGTGGAGGTATTGTAATATATGTATTAAGCAGAAAGGTAAGAGGATTGCCAATAGTTGTTCTCGATGGTGTTGGAGCGATTTCAGGCGTATCCTGGTGCCTATGGATAATCGGTTTCCTATTGTTCTTCCTCATGCCACAATATTGGCTGCTCAGCTTATTCTTGGCTGCTTTAGGATTGCTCTTGAAAGTGGCTTCCAAGATTGGATTGATTGGAATCCTGATGAGAGAGGAATACGGTAGAAAGTGATTATTCAAATTCATATGAAGTTAAAAATTCAAAATTATCATACTTATAAAATTATTAATTAAAATTCAAAAATGAACTTAAAATCAAGCAAATAAAAAAAGGAGACTATTGAATGCTTATAGAGAATTTAGGTGGAAACATGATGGGAACAATTCCTTTAGGGGATATTGTTCTTTATCTAAACCCTCTCCACATATTCCTGTTTGTAACCATACTGGTGTTTACAGCATTGATAGCCGTCAGCCGCACTGAGACTCAAGTGGAAGCCATGTTCGGTTCCCTTGATGAGAATAAGGTTGCAGTGGGTAAAAAGGAATTCAAGCACAGAAGATTCCTGGCCATCATTTGCGGTATAGCAACAGCAGGAGCTATGATTACCGGAGACTTGTTTAACTTTACCTTATTCATGGCTTTGATTGGTATCGTTAACATTGGTATCGTTTCCGCTGTAAAACAGGTGGAAGTTTTGAATTCCGCTTACCAATACGGTTTGATTGCCATGATGTGTGGCTTGCCGTTATTCGGTGGAGCAGCCATGATTCTCGCGGCTACCGGTACTTTAAGCCTACTTGAATTGGCTGCAATTCCTGCAAGTCCGATGATGATATTCGGAGCACTTGTAATGTTGATTGGAGTTTGCGGTGAAAGTGGTATTGCACCATTCTTTGCAAGTAAGGCAGAAATGTTCAGGACTCCCGGATCTCCATTTATATTGATTATTCACTTAAGTTCATTGTTTATCATTGTCAGATTTGTTGAAATATTGTTAACAATATTGTAATTAAATAAGAACAGATTAAATTAAATCAAATTATTAAAAATCATATTTATTAGTTTATTACTAAAATAGAAGGTCGATAAAATGAATAAAATGAAAATAGCTAGTTACATTATCTTGATTGTGTCAATATTAGCTATCCTTTATGCCTTGATATTTAATCCTGCTGATTGGATAGTCTATGCAATAGCTATTGTCTGCATACCATTTTTAGTGCTTTCATTTGGACTTTTAACAATGTCTAAACCAATAAAAGAAGAAGAGGAGGAAAGAAGAGAAGAACCATTTACTGGTTATTAGGTATTTAATGATTTCAATTAGATTAAATATTTAATTTAAGATCTCTTTGAGGATATTATGAATTTAATGGCTCAAATTTTAATCAATGTGATAATCGCTTTCCTTGCAGGTAGTCTTTTATTAGGTTTCCACAGAAAGGTCATGGCAAGGGTCCAATTGAGGCCCGGACCTCCTATCATACAATATTTATTGCATTCATTGAAATTTTTCTTTAAGGAAACCTCATTTCCAAAAACCGCTGCAATGCCATTTTATGTAGGCATTACAGTCATATTGGCTGCTATTTGGGTTACTGCCGTCATTGTAGGTCCGGTAGCTAAAGGCTCCTTAATGATAATATTCGGTATTTATGCAATCCATAAGATTGTAGAGCATAATGCAGGATCCTCTTCAGGTTCTCCATATGGTAAGGTAAGCTGTGTAAGGGCTGTTTTCTCAGCAGCTGGTGAATTGCCATTGTTTGCTGTAATCGCTGTAATCTTCCTATTGACCGGAACCATGGACATCAGCGGAATCATATCTTATCAGGCAGTGAATGGACCTTTAGTATTGAAATTGCCTCTTGCAGCAATTATGTTCTTTACTTTGATAGTTACAAAATCCCCATACTCTCCTTTTGCAATCACAAAAGCAAAAGAGATTATTACCGGATATGAGACTGAACACTTCGGTATGCTTAGGGGATACATAATGTTTTCAGAGTCAATCGCTTGGTATATTCTTTTATGGATATTCCTGACTGTATTCTTTGGACCAATCTCAGCTGTCGGATACTTGATTGGAATGATTGTGATCTGTATCATAACAGGATTCATCAATGCTACAACTCCAATGCTAAATCCGAACCATTCTGTAATGGCTCAAATATCCATTGCAATCATCTGTACTGTTGGTTCAATTATCATGATTATTATTTAAAAAATCAAATTATCAAAAACTAAAATGAAAATAAAATGAAAATTAAAATTTATTAAATTTACTAAAATCAATTGAAAATTAATAAGAAGGCTTAAAAATGAATGATGAGAAAGGAATGAGAGTATTGACTTCATTGGTGGCTTTAGGCATTTTCATAGTGGCAGGACTTGCCGCTTACTTCCAAAGCATCTTGGCCCTTCCTTTAGCCATAATTGGAATTATATTTGTTCCATTCATATTAATGCAAAACAGTGAAAAGAATGCTCATTTGGCTGAGAATCTGGAAAAGATAGCTTTCATCATTACATTTTTAATCATTTGCATTACATTTATTTGCTTATATAAGCCAATTTAGATAAAAAATAGAAGTAGAACCGGTAAATAGAAAATCAAGGTGGGATTATGGAAGAATTATACATTATGATTTATATTTTGGTCTTTATCATAGGGTCCATTTTAGGTCTTTTATTAAGCTATAAAAAGCATATGGAACCTTATATAATATCTGAAATAGATGTGATGACCTTGGTCTTATCTATTGTGGGCTGGTTCTTATTATTGAACCATGGATTAAGTCCATTCATAAGTTCTGAAATCCTGCTTACCATTGCATTCTTCTGCATTGGTCTTGCATTAGGAAGAAGGCCAGGTTATGGCCGTAAGGAGACTGCAATTGGAATAATCATTGCAGGTGTAGTCTGGATTGCAACATCCGGAGTATTGTTTTAATATGAATTAGAATTGCTCACTTGGTGATTTATATGGAAGCGCAAGAGAAATATGAAATGATGAAATTAAGAGTTCTTCATAGTTTCAGATGGGAAAAGGACATTACAATCCCATTGTCTGAAGAGTTCGGTATTTCAAAAGAGGAATTTGATGATATTCTTATGGATCATTTCGATATGAGTGATTTGGAAAATCTCCATGCCACATTTGAAGTGGCAAATAAGGAGAAGGTAAAAAGGCAATTGCATCTTGACTTAAGGCTTTATTGGCTAAGTGATGTGATTAAACTTGTATCCGAAGAGGATGCAGATAGGATTTGCCATCAATTGACTAAGGACATATTCAAGAATGGCAAAACATATGAAGAGGCTCTTGAAGATGGAAGAGCTCAAATTGTTGAATTGATTAGAGAAAAATAATTTAGAGAAAGATAGTTAAATTCAATTAAAAATCATATTTACAAAATTATTATCAAAACGAGATTTAAGGTAATTGAAATGCTTAAAAAACTTAAAGATATTGTGAGGAAAAGTTCAATTCACGTTTGTATTGTAAACTGTGGAGGTTGCAATGGCTGTGATGTGGAGCTTGTTGCGCTTCTCTCCCCTAGATACGATCTTGAACAGTATGGAATTTATGTTCACAATAATCCTCGTGAAGCAGATGTTCTTTTAGTGACCGGAGCGGTTACAGAACAATGGAGAGACAATTTAAGAAGAATTTATGCAAAAACCCCTGAGCCTAAGATTGTTGTGGCTGTTGGAAACTGTCCGCAATCAGGGGATGTTTTTGCCCAGGAAGGAGGAAGAGTGCTTGCTCCCGTTTCAGACTTCATCCCAGTGGATGCGGCCATTCCAGGTTGTCCTCCAAGACCAAGTGAAATCTTAGAAGCAGTCTTGACTGTTGCTCCTGGTGCCATTGCAGCTAAGGGAAGGGCTCAAGATGCCAGAGAAGATTAATAAGATTTAAAAGATAGAAATAAAGATTTAATGAATCATATTTATTGTTTATAAAAAGTTGTTGAAAATCAGATAAGTGAAAGGAGTCAGATATTATGATATTGCCAATAGGACCAATCCATCCAGGTTTAAAGGAACCTTTAAGACTTAAGCTTCAGACTCAAGGAGAAAAGGTCATTAAGGCTGAGATCGATTACGGTTATGTTCATAGAGGTATAGAAAAGATTATGGAAGGTAAGACCTGGCAAAAATGTATTTACTTATCTGAAAGAATCTGCGGTATCTGTTCATATGAGCACACCCAGACCTTTGCAGAAACCTTGGAATCAATTTCCGGAGTTCAGGCCCCTTTAAGAGCCCAATACTTAAGGGTAATTACAAATGAATTGGATAGGATTCAATCCCACTTGCTTGCAAATTCAACATTCTTCAAGACCCTTGACCACGAAACATTGTTCATGCATGTTTTGGCCTTGAGGGAATATGCAATGGATTCCCTTGAACTCTTGACCGGTAATAGGGTCAATCTAGGTTGGAATGTTGTCGGTGGAGTCAGAATGGATGCCGATGAGAGACATTTCGAAGCAATACTTGCAAACCTAAAGGAAATTGAAGATGGCTTTGACAGACACATTGCATTGTTTGAAGAGGCTCCAATCGTTGCCTTAAGGGCCAAAGGTGTTGGAGTTATGAGCAAGGAGGAAGCAATCAAAGGCCATGCAGTCGGACCTATTGGAAGAGCTTCCGGCCTAAAGCATGATTTGAGAGAAGAGCATTACACTTATAGAGATCATTTTGACTTCAAGCCTATCTGGAGAAAAGAGGGAGACAATTATGCCCGTACATTGAATAGGCTTTATGAAGTTGAGCAATCCATTGATTTGGTAAAGCAGGCTATAGAAAACATGCCTGAAGGTGATATAAGAGTTCCTGTTGACATTCCTTCCGGATATGGGGAATGGAGAAATGAAGCGCCACGTGGAGAAGTGACCTATATGGCAGAAACCAATGGGGATTTGATAAAACGCATTTCCATTAGGACTCCAAGTATTATGAATATTGATTCCTGTGCAAGATATATGCTTAAGGATGTGGCTACAGTTGCTGATGCAGTTTCAACCTATGCGTCCTGTGATCCTTGCATTGCCTGTACTGAAAGGGTGGCAATCACTGATATTGACACTGGCAAATATACAACAAAAGACTTCTATGAGGTGAAATGAGATGTCCTCAATCATTTGGTATATCTATGAATTTGCAAGAAAGACTTGGATTGATGGATTTTTCGATTCAAAATCCAAGGAGGACATAGTTCATAAGCCTGACAGATTCAGGGATTTTCCTAAAGTGATCAAGGAAAACTGTATTGGCTGCGGTTCCTGTACAGCTTCCTGTCCGTCTCCAAATGCAATCAGACTGATTAGGGATTCAGATAGCGAAGAGGCTATCGGATTGATCTATCCAATAATCAATAAGGCATCCTGCATCAGATGCGGATTCTGTGCGGAAGTCTGTCCTTCCACTCCAAAGACATTGGAATGTGGAGAGAATCACTTCATTCGAGAGGAATTCAATATCATTCCTTCAAAGAGAAAATACATTGTTGACGATTATTTATGCATCAGATGCAAAAAGTGTATGGATGCATGTGAAGTTGGAGCCATTGAAGAGATTGATGATAGATTAGTTGTAAATCAATCTAAGTGCATTTCCTGCGGCAAATGTCTGGATGCATGTCCTGTCAAGGGAGCAATGAGAGGAGTGTTTGTCAATAACCTTGAAGAGCAAAAGAAAATCATCAACTTGGCAGTCACTACCCTAGAGGAATACATTGAATCCAAACAGGACGATCTCATTCAGTTAGGCACTGACAAGCTATTTTTGGATGACCTTCCATTCAAGCCTATATTTGACAAGTCATTGACCATTCTAAATGATGAGGAAGTCGTTCATGAAGTATTGGAAGATGCAATCAATAGATTGAAAATCAGAATCATCACATGGGACGGCGACAACTGCAAGAAATGCCAAATGTGCATTCCAGACTGTCCAACTGGAGCTATAAGCTTTGATAATGATAACGACACCATTGTAAGGGATAAGGAGAAATGCTTAAGATGCAGCATCTGTTATCAGACCTGTCCGTTCGGTGTCATCAAATATTTCTTGGCTAAATTCAATTTAGATTCAACAGATGAAGACGCGGAAGTGATTCACATTTCTGTAAAGGCTTCCCAATTAGCTGAAAGGAGGGCTTAGCATGGTAACAGTTAATCCCATACCACGACCAATAAGAGATGTTCATATTGAGTATGAGATCGATAATGAGAAATGCATTGACTGCAAGGACAAGCCTTGTTTGAATGTCTGTCCAATCGATGCGGTTTATCAGGATGGGAATACCAAATTGATCAAATTGGACGAACACTGTTTCGGTTGTGTATTATGTACCAATGTATGTCCTTATGATGCCATTCACATTAAAAAGACTTTAGCGGAACCGATTCGTGAAAATGTTCCGAATATAAATAAAAAGCTTTGCAGAGCCTGCGGAGCATGTGTGCAGGCATGTAAGTCTGGAGCCATTCACTTGAAATCCACAGGTGGAGAGGAGATGCACAGTGAAATAGATGAGGATAAGTGCATCCGCTGTGGTTATTGCTTCAGGTCCTGCCCTACTGATGCCATCAAATATGGGGAGATACTTCCAAAGACAGTTAAGGAAGGTAAGACCCTCTCTATTGACCAGGATCAGTGCATTGGCTGTATGACCTGTACAAGGATATGTCCTTCCAAGGGAGCTATTGATGTGGGGAAAATCAATAAGTTGCCATTCATTGACCCTGCATATTGTGCAAGATGTGAGGAATGCATGCATTCCTGTCCTACCTATGCAATCGATTATGTTGAAAGGGAAGAGGCATTTGAATCCTTCAATAAGATCAAGACATTGGAAATAGCCTCTGAAATCATCGATAGGGACATTCACAATATTTCAAAAGGCGTTACCAATATCGACAATGTTCTGGTCAAGTTGCTTGAAGACATTTCCAAGGATTATCACTTTGATGATTTTGATTATGAAAACTCCAAGGATATCAGGGATGTTCCAAGAGGAACAGAGTTTTCAGATGTTGAGATATTCACCTGTACAAATTGCAGGTCCATTGTCGTGAATGTTACAGAATTCCTGAATGAACGTTTGAATGCACAGCTTAAAAAGGATTTGGATGTTGTTAAGGTTCTAGACCTTGTGGAATTCTTCCCACCAAGTTTAGGCATTGAAGTGGTGGAGGAGAATTGTATCGGCTGTGGATTATGCATGGATGTCTGTCCGACAGAATCCATCAGTCTGGATGGTCCTAATCCGATTGTCATCGATACAGACAATTCCTGTGTCTACTGTGGATTATGTGCTGAAAGCTGCAATTTTGAAGCGATTAAACTTAAAGAGGAATTCTTTACAAACAGAAATCATGAGATATTCTTCATTAAGAGGGACTTAAGAGGAAGAAGAAACGGTACTGTAGAGATCAATCATCATGCCTGCCAATTATGTGAGGTATGTGTGAAAAACTGTCCTGTTGATGCATTGAGCATTGAAGATGGAAAGGTTACTGTAAATCATGATGATTGCATTTCCTGTAGAAACTGTGAGGGAATCTGTCCGGTCAATGCAGCAAGGGTATCTACAATTTGGCAGTTCTTATAAATTTAACTTATTTTAATTTTTATTTTTATATTCTTACATAAATCATATTATTATTATGAATTATTCATAGAAAATTATTTTCTAAAAATAGGAAGATTGAATTATGGTAAAAAAAGTTTTTATCACAGATTGTGAAGGTCCATTGACTTTGAATGACAATGCTTATGAATTGGCAGATGAATTCATTGAAGAGGGGGGAAAATTATTTAAGATCATCAGTCGATTTGATGACTATCTTGTTGATGAGCTTAAGCTTGAAAATTATCATGCCGGCGATACACTTAAACTCATTGTCCCATTCTATAAATTGGCAGGACTTACAAATGAAAAAATGATCAAGTTTTCAAGGGAAAATATCTATCTTGTTGATGGATCTGATGACACTCTCAGATTTGCAAATGAACTCATTGATTCCTTTATAGTTAGTACTAGTTATGGTCAATATATTGAAGCTCTATGCAATTATATTGATTTTCCATTCCAAAATACTTATCACACACAACTTGATGTAGATGGAGCTACTAATTTTAATCAATTTGATAAAAAATCAGAAAATGTTCTATCTAAATCAAACAATTCTCAAACCATTGTTGGTGACAAATCACCAATATTTATTGAAGAACTTAAGAAAGTTGATGAGTTTAGAAAGATCATACTTGAACATGGTGAGGAAAATGAGGATGACTTTAATGTCTTGTATGAGATTTTCTTCAATGAGTTCCCAAAGCTTGAAATCAACAGGTACATTGAAAGTGTGAAGACTGTTGGCGGCAAGGGCAAGCAGATTGCAGTTGAGGATATTGTTGAAAGATTGAATCTTGAAGATGGTTCCATAATTTACATGGGTGACAGCATCACTGATGTCGAGCCATTGCAGTATGCAAGGGATCATGGAGGATTGTCTGTAAGCTTCAATGGAAATGAATATCCTTTGAATGTTGCAGAGATAGCAGTCATATCCGACCACACAATAGTAAGCTCTATCCTGATTGACCTTCACTCAAGATTTGATAGGGATTATGTTTTGGATTTCATAAGGGAATATTCACAAAAAGGTCCAAATGCGGCATTTGAAGACTTCGAAGTGGATTACGCTCTTGTTGAAAAGTTTGAAAGGGTATTCCATAATAAGGAAGCTCCTATCATTGAGATCATTACAGATGGGAATAGGGATTATTTGCTTAAGTTAAGCAAAGAGATGAGAAATGGTATCCGTGGTAAGGATATTGGTGGCTTAGGATAATTTTAACATTTACTATTAATTTAGATAATTTATTGATAATTTATTTAGATATTAATTATGAGATGACGTTTATGGCAAAATATGATAAGGTTGAAGACACATTCTTCGAATCATTTGATGGAATGTATATCAGAGCATTGATTACAGCGGAAGATGAATTGACTGTAAAGGAAGCGGCTTATGATGCCACAGCCACTCCAAGTGCTGTCATCGGCAGAGTGGAAGCAGGTGTTGAGGCTTTTGTTGATGGAGACAAGACTCCTGATGGAAGGCCTGGAGCAATTGTTCAGTTCTGGCTGACTGATGACTTGGTGAAGTTTGAAAGGGAACTTTCATATAGGATTCGTCAGGACATTCTTGTAAAGCCATTCACCAGAGTGTTCAGCATTACTGAAAATCCTGTTGGTGCCATTGGAATGATGGAAAGCGTAGGCCATTGCGGAGATGGCTATGAATGGGAAATTGAAGAGTTCGGAAGAAAGATGATCAATGTCCCTATTGCAGTTCCTGATTTCCAGATTGAATCCGAACTTGCCTATGCGGAAGGTATCATGGGAGGAAACTTCTGGTATATGTGCTCCACCAAAGAGGCTGTTCTAAAGGCAGGAAGAATTATCATTGACACCATTATGGAAGTGGATGGAGTCTGCACTCCATTTGGAATCTGTTCTGCTGCAAGCAAGCCTGAAACCAATTTCCCAGAGATAGGTCCAAGTACCAACCATCCTTATTGTCCTTCATTGAAGGAAAGGCTTGGAGATGAGTCAAAAGTCCCTGAAGGGGTAAATTACATTCCTGAAATAGTTATCAATGCAACAAGCCAGGAAGCAATGAACTTGGCTATCAAGAAAGCCATTGATGCAATTATTGACATAGACGGTGTAGAAAGGATTTCAGCTGGAAACTTCGAAGGCCAGTTAGGTGAACACAAGACCAATTTACTTGATATTTTGAAGGAATAATGTTTCAGATAAATTTAGTTAAAATTATTTATTATCATTTAAGAAGTGATTAAATGGAAGAAAATGATATGAATATTTCAAAATCTTCAAATAACGTTACTGCTGAGGATTTAGGTGTGGATGAGATAGTCTATGATGCAATAAATGTGGATGTGATAGGCTTTGGTGCATTGAATGTGGATAAGCTTTATAAGGTAGGCCATATTGCAGAAATTGATGGGGAAAGCTTCATTAAAGGTGAAGAAGAATCCCCTGGAGGTTCAGCAGCCAATACAATAATAGGTCTTTCAAAGCTTGGATGCTCCACATCATATATTGGAAAGATTGCAGATGATGAGGAAGGAGACCTGTTGGAATACAACTTAATGATTCATGATGTTTATCTTACCAATTTGATTTATGCAGATAGCGGAAATTCCGGAAAGGTATTGGGGTTCGTTTCTGATGAAGGGGACAGGGCACTTTATGTAGACCCTGGAGTGAATGATGAGATAAGCATTGATGAAATCAATCCGTTGAATGTAAATGCCTGTAAGATACTTCATTACACCTCCTTTGTTGGAGATTCGTTTTATGCTCAAAAGCAGCTGCTGAAATTCCTGAATGAAAATGTCATCTTAAGTTTTGACCCTGGAATGTTATATGCAAAGAAAGGTGTTGAGGAACTTAAGGAAATCCTTGAGAGAACCGATATCCTTCTTATAAATGAAGGAGAATTGAAAATCTTATTTGAGGATTATTATAAGGAAAAATTAGGAATCGAAGAGGAATTAAGCTTTAGGGATTTGGCATTGAATGTTCGCAATGATGGCATTGATACTGTTGTTGTAAAGAGAGGCTCTGAAGGGGCTTATGCAATAAACAAAAGGGATGAAGAGGTTAAAATACCTGCTTTTGAATGTGATGCTGTGGATACAACAGCTGCAGGAGACTCATTCAATGCTGGTTTCTTATATTCCTATATTAATGATTATGATTTGGCAAAATCCTGCACTATAGCCAATTGGGTAGCATCTTGCTCTGTTCAATCAATTGGAATTAGTGGATTGCCGACTTTAGATGACTTGGAACAGTTTATCAAGTCCTTATGAAAAAATTATAATAAATTATTTAAATTATTTAAAAGATATATTTATATAATAATGTTTTAAAAGCTAGTGAAATTTAAAGATTAAAAATTTACTTCATGTAAATTAACAATAAACTTTATCTATGGGGATAAAATTATGGAAATTAAACTAAAAAAGCAGATTGAAACATTGGAGAGGGAAATCACTCTCAAATCTGTAGATTTAGATGAAGATATTGAGGATTTCAATGTGGACATTCATGATTTCAAGGATCAGGAAAAGCTCATAACCATCTCACCTCGTTGTGTCAGATGCAATCTTTGTGTTGAGGAATGTCCAATCAATATAATCAGTTCTTCAACCTGGCTTAAAAGGGCTAAAATCGGTGATGGTTGCGTGCAATGTGAAATCTGTGCACAAACCTGTCCTGTTTCCTGCATTTATGTATGGGATGCTGAGTCTGTCATTAAGGAGGATGACTCTGTAGAGTATACATTGAAAGAGATTAAGGTTCCTCATAGAAATCTTAAGATGGAAGACATTTCCATAAACCGTGAAGTGTGCATTGGCTGTGGAGCTTGCCTAAAGTACTGTCCTACTAATGCAATATCCCTTAGAACCAAGGAATTCATCGAAGCCCATGGTGAATCCTGTCCAGGCAGTGGAGCGATAGACACTGAAGACGGGCATATGTACTCCTATATTGATAAGGACCGTTGCTGCGGTTGCGGATCCTGTGCCAATCTATGCATTCAAGGAACCATCTCCCTTAAGAGAGACTTAGGTCCTGTGGTGATTTACAGCCATATCGATGTCAATCAGGACATTTGTGTAGCTTGTGAATTATGTGAGGATAACTGTCCTGTTGAAGCCATTAAGGTGGTTGATGGGGAGATCATTCTTAACAATGACAAATGCATAAGATGCAAGGAATGCAGCAGAAGATGTCCTGTAGGTGCTTTGAATTTGGTTTTGGATGAATAAATATGTTTTAATTTAAGAAAAATTATGTTTACAGATTTTTAAAAATCTTTATGGAGAAGTGTTTAAAATGAAAGCTAAAGAGATGATGGATAAGGAATTTGTTTTTGTATCAAAAAATGATTCTATAGAAGACGTTTCTATCAAAATGGAGGAGTTTAGAAGATTTACTGCTCCAGTTTTAGATGAAAATATGAAATTGGAAGGTTGGATTACTTCATTCAATATAACCAAAGGATTGCGTGAAGGCAAGAAAACCATTGAGGATGTGATGAGTCCTGTTGAGGAAATCATGACCATCAATGAGAATGAGCCTGCAAGAAATGTTGTGATTGCAGCTTCTAAAAACAAGTTGATTAGCATTCCTATTATCAATGATGAAAATCAGGTAATCGGTGTTACCAGATCTGTAGATATTGTGGATTCAATGTCTTCATTGTATGACATTAAAGTAAATAAAATTTACAAGGCTATGGAAAAAGAGCTTAGAGGAGTCAGTTGGGATGAATTGATGGAGGCTTCAGCTAAAATCAGTACAAGAACCACTGGTGTAAAGATCACCGCTGAAGAGTATGAGAAGAATATTCAAAATGCAACTTTCGGTGAAGCCATTTGGGCAACTGGCGGACTTGAAAAGTTCTTTGCAGGTCTTATTTCTGTTGGAGAACTTGTTATTGCACGTAAAGTAGGCCGTGCAAGACGTTAGAATTTAAATCTCTTTAGATTTTAAATTTCTCCTTTTTTTCACTTTTATTTTATTCCATCTTTTTTTTATTTTTATTCTATTTTTTTAATTATTTTTTAACTATTTTTATCTAAAAGCTATTTTAAGAACTTTTCTTATAAGAAATTTAATACAAAGAAATTTATCATAATTTCATAGACCATAATCAATCCGACTCCTCCAAGAAGTCCGGTAATCAGTCTAAGGATGTTATTGCTTTCCCTATATTCAAAGAGTTGAGTGAATCCGTCTATTGCACATGGCATTAGAAGAATGATTCCTATTAATAATGTATTTAAACTATAAGGGGCCGGATATAAGTTAAAAAGTATTATGCTGGCTATTCCGCTAATGTAAAATCCTGTACATCTGGCACAAACTGGAAATTGCCGTCCTTTGTAAAAGAAGCTTCTTTCTGGCTTTCTATGGCAGATATAATCAAATACGCTCATATTTCAACCTTTTTATCTCAGTTCTTAATTGGATTATCCGATCTTATACAATCAAAACATTAACTATTATGAAAAGCACTGCAAGTACTATTAGAGTGCTGCAGCATCCTTCGTTTCTATTCACATTATTCTCATCATTTTCAAAATAAGTTTCATAAATCAAGAATTCTTCCGGACCAAAATCCATTCTATCACCCTCTAAAATACATTCACTTAATTTTAATTATATTCTCATTTATTATTTAAATTTAATTAAAATTATTAAATTATTAA
>NZ_JAFQQZ010000007.1 GCF_017410345.1 Methanobrevibacter sp. | reverse complement strand
TTAAAAATTATTTTAAAATTTTTTAAATAATATTTAATTTAATATTATATTATTTATAAATATTTTAATAATTAATTTAATTTGAAAAATTATTAAATCAATTATTCTAATAATAATTAATCATTTAAAAAATAAAATCGTGGTATAATGATAAGTATTAAAAACCTTTCTAAATCATATAAATTGGATAATGGGGAAGAAGTGGAAGCCCTTAAAAACATTAATCTTGAAGTTAAAGAAGGAGAGATTGTAGGTATTTTAGGAACAAGCGGTTCCGGAAAGACCACACTTTTGAGAATTTTGAGAGGTGTGGAAAAATTTGATGAAGGTGAAGTCAGGGTAGACAGATACACCTTGAAGCCGGATTCATCTCAATTTTATTTCAATCAAGTCAAGAAGGAAACTGCAATTCACTTGCAAAGGTCATTCGGTATTTGGCCTGAAACTGCATTGGACAATGTTGTAAGAAAACTCTACGGTGCAAAATACGGTGATGAGGCAGGAACAGACTTTAAATTGGCTCATGATCAATTTGATAAGGAAGCTTATGAACTCTTGGACCTTGTAGGATTGAAGGAAAAGTCCGGTCACTTGGCTTCCGTATTGAGCGGTGGAGAGAAGCAAAGGCTCATCATGGCAAGACAGCTTGCAAAGAAGCCTAAGGTAATGCTTCTTGACGAACCTGCAACTATGGCATGTCCTAAAACCAAGCAGGAAATCCTGGATGCGGTCAAGAAGATCAATAAGGAATTGGGCATCACTGTTGTCTTGGTATCTCACTTGCCTGAAATCCATAAGTTCCTTGCAGATAGGGTCATCCTTTTTGAGGATGGTGAAATAGCCAAGGAAGGGGATGTTGACGAAATCATAGACGAATTCCTTAAAGACATCGAAGACCCTGTTGACATTGAGCTTGAATCCACAGACGAAACCCTCATTAAAGCATGTGATTTGGATAAAAGGTTCTATTTGCTTAAAGGTAAAGACGTTTTGCACATGAGGGACATCAGCTTTGAAGTGAAAAGGGGAGATGTCCTATCCTTGGTTGGTCCAAGTGGAGCAGGTAAGACAATACTTCTTCGTATGCTAGGTGGTATGGATGTCCCTGATGAAGGGGATGTATTGTTCAAGCTTGAAAAGGATGATGGAACCACATGGGTTAATATCAGAAAGGCAAGCCTTGACAGGATGGAAGTCAGAAGAAACTTAGGATTCATGCATCAGGAATTCGCTTTGGTATATTGGGCTACTGTCCAAAATCAATTGGCCGCCAAATTAGGATTTAAAAGATTTGATATGGTTCAAGAAGCTAAGGAAAGAGCTAAGGCAGAAGGATTGCCTGATGAACTCCTTGATGCATTGTATCAATTGACAGACCTTCCAGAAAGGGAGGCTAAGGCCCGTCTTGAACAGGTTGGACTTGATCCAAGCATTCTTGATGAACTGTTCCCTAAATTCCCTGAAAGCGAAATCAAGGAACAGGTTGCAGACCTATTTGAAGCACTTGACTTGCCTTTGGACATCTTGGGAAGAAAGTCCTATGAATTGTCTGGCGGTCAGAAGGTAAGGGCAATGCTTGCACTTGTGCTTGTATCCAAACCTGATATCTTATTGCTTGACGAACCGTTTGGAGACTTGGATCCAAAGACCTTGAGAACAGTTACAAACTCACTTAAGAGAATCTGCAAAGAGTTTGGAACAACCATTGTAATGGTCTCACACAATACAGATTTCATAAGGGAATTGAGTAACAGGGCAATATTCATTGACCAAGGCATTCTTTTGGATGACACCAAAGATGTTGATAAGTTGGTTGATGACTTCATAGGATTCTGTCATGCTGATTACTTGATGTAATCAGTATTTAATTTTTTTTTTAAAAATTTTAAATTTAAAATTTTTTAATTATTAATCTTAATTTCTTCTAATCAAATTTTTTATATTTAAAAGATGATATTATGTTTAAGAATATTTTAGTTGCCAGTGACGGTTCCAAATGTGGAGACAAGGCAGTGGATTTGGCCATTGACTTGGCAAGCAAATATGATGCCAGAATAGCTGCATTGTATGTTATGGATTTCACATCTGATTTCACATACGATGACTTGGATGATGCCGGCGGAGCGGTATTGGATGAGATTACAGCCAAAGGAAAGGAAAAGGGGGTTGTTGTAGTCGAGCATATCATAACTGCAGACCCAATTCAGGATATGGCAACAATGATTAGAAAGATCAATCCCGACATTGCAGTTTTCGGAGCCTTTGGAAAATCCATGGACAATGAAGAAACAATTGATTATTCCAGGATTGGAAGTGTGGCTGAAAATGCTCTAAAGGTATCAAAAGTCCCTGTGATCTTAGTAAAATAAATTTATTTTTCAATCTATTTTTAACTCTTTTTTTATCTTTTTAGGCTTTCTATTCTCTTTTTTTAATAATTGGATTAGTTATTACCTTTAAGGCTTAATTGGAATAAGTTGTAATAAAATAAAACAATTTATATATCATTAAAAGTAAAAATATTATTAATTATTTATTGGAGGTAAAATCATGGCAGAATACAAATGTACTATTTGTGGATACGTATTTGACACTGAAAAAGGAGAAGAAAGAAGAGACGTAGCTCCAGGAACTGCTTGGGAAGACGTTCCAGCTGATTTCAAATGTCCTTTATGCGGTGCTGTAAAGACTATGTTCAAAGCATTATAAATAATTAAATTTTTTTAGGATTCAGTATTGAAACAATCAATTTTTTAATTAATTGAAGGTGAAAATATGGCTATGGTATGTGACATTTGTGGATACACTTATGATCCAGAAGCTGGTGACCCTGATAACGGAATTGAAGCAGGAACTGCTTGGGAAGACTTGCCTGATGATTGGGTTTGCCCAATGTGCGGTGCTGAAAAAGCAGATTTCGTAGATGAATAATCTGAATTATATTTTTACTTTTTTTATTTTATTTAAAAAAGTAGAGGATAATTTTTATTTTTATAAACTTAATTTATTTAAGATATAAAGAGGTCTTATTATGGTAAATGAAAAAATGCAAGCAGCATTAAATGCTCAATTGAACGCAGAAGTATATTCAGGATACTTATACTTATCCATGGCAGCTTACTTTGAAGACATCGACTTAGCAGGATTCGCTAACTGGATGAGAGTCCAAGCTGCAGAAGAATTGGAACATGGAATGAAATTCTATGACTACATAATCAGAAGAGGAGCAAGCGTAACCCTTACTGCAATTGAAGCTCCACAAACCGAATGGGAATCCCCACTTGCAGCATTTGAACATGTTTTATCTCATGAACAAATGGTAACCGGTTTAATCAACGATTTAGTTGACTTAGCTATTGAAGAAAAAGACCATGCAACCAACAACTTCCTTCAATGGTTCGTAGAAGAACAAGTTGAAGAAGAAGAAAACGCTATGGAAAACTTAGCTAAACTCAAATTGGCAGGTGACGACAACTCCTTATTATACAAACTCAATGAAGAGTTTGCTGGTCGTGGAACAGCAGAATAACCCAGCTTTTACTCGCCTTCGGCTCGTAAAACCTGGACCAAAACTCTTTACACTAGTTGAGAGCAAACACTCTTAACTATTTTCTTACTTTTTTTTTATTTTTTCTATTTCATTAAAAACATTATTTTTTCTCTTTTTAAGAATTATATGCTATTTAGTACTTATTTTAAAAAATTTACAATATAAAGTCAATATTGACTTTATTTAGTCAGATAAATGCTTAAAAATAAAAATACTTAAATATAAGTATTTTAAAAAATATTATTACTTATAAATATAAAAAGTAATATTGTAAAAACAAATAAATTAATTATTAATCAATTAATCAAAATTGAATTTAAAGGAGGCTAAAAATGGCAAAGGTAACTGTAATGGGATCCACTGGAACTATAGGTAAAAACGTCACATTCAAATTGGCTAGGGCAGATGTGATAAGTGAGGTTGTGCTTTTTTCAAGACCTGAAAGCTTGGATAAGGCAAAAGGTCAAAGTTATGACATGTATGATGCATTGGCTGCTGAAGATATTGACTGTCTACTCACCCCCTCATGCAATTTCGAAGACATTGCAGGCTCTGATATTGTATTGATTACTGCTGGCGTTCATAGGGATAAGGGCATGAGCAGACGTGATTTGGCCTTTACAAATGCCAAAATAGTTTCCAATTATGCAAAGCAGATTGCCATTCATGCTCCTGATGCAATTATTCTTGTTGCAACAAACCCTGTAGATGTCATGACTGCAATAGCCTATGACGCTTCCGGATTCAATAGGGATAAGGTGATTGGTCTTGGAAATCACTTGGATTCCTTAAGGTTGAAGACTTACTTTGCAAGACGCCTGAATATCAACGGCAGTGAGATACATACCCGTGTAATTGGAGAGCATGGGGATAATATGGTTCCTCTTTTAAGTTCAACAACCATCGGAGGTATTCCTCTAAAGTACTTTATCAGAGAGGTGGAATTGGATATCAAGGACATCATTCAGACTCTAAGGAATGCGGGAAACACTATCATCTCCAAAAAGGGAGCTACTGAATATGGGCCTGCATATGCAATATCAAACCTGATTACAACAATCATAACCAATACTCACAAGATATTGACCGTCAGCCTATATCTGGATGGAGAGATTGCTGATGTAAAAGGAGTTTGCTTAGGAGTTCCTTCAGTCTTATCCAAGAAAGGAAACGCAATGATCGTTCCTATTCATATGAATGAGTATGAGACCAATAAGTTCAGAAATGCGGCAGAAGAAATCAAAAAGCTTACTGATGAGGTAATGGAAAGCTTAAAAGAAGAATAATCCTAATAATTTAGATTATATATTTAGTTAAATGATGGATAATCTTATAATTTAGATTATATATTAAGCTAAAGAGGGGTAATCTTAATAATTTAAATTATCTATTAAAAAAACTATTTCTTAAAGTTTTAAAAAAAGAGATAGAAAATAAATTTAATTATTTTCTATTTTTTTAATTTTATTTCCTATTTTTAATATTTAAAATAAAAATACTGCATAATGATAGGATTAGCAATGCAATAGGATTTGCTGTTTTTTCATTTGAAGGATTGATTTTAATGTTTTTTACACTATTCCCTTCATTGATTTTCTCAGTATTTTTATTTGATTTTTCATTGTTATCGTCATAACTTATATATTCATAAGGAGGATGACTGTGTGAAAGACTAAGGCTTAATTCAGTTTTTCCAACATCTTCAACTTTTAGTATTGCATAGATGATGAGTGTCTCTCCAGGACCTAATCTGTCTATTATCCAGGCGGTTTCATCAAGTAATCCCACATGCCTATCTGATGGGGATGTTGATTCAGCCCTCAACCAGAAATGGTCTGGATCTTCAGGAGAGAAGACTTCCAAAACATGTACGGTAAATGGATTGTTGTTTGTTATGGTAATTGTATAATTGATTTCATCCCCTATTTTTCCTTTGTTTCCGCTTGGCTTTGCATCTACAATGATATTATGGGATTCATCATGTGTTTGAGGATAGTCTATTTCCAAATATTCCTCATCTGATTTAAGGGTATCCTCATCTTTTTCAATATTGCTTAAATCTTCTTGATTTGTCTCTTCAAGATTATTTGGGGAATCATATGTTTCAATGGAAAATTCTTGGTCTTGTGCATCCAATCCATTGGCATCTGATATTTCTTCTGCACATGCAGTACTTATAGAGATTAAAATTAAGAAAATTAATAAAACTGGCGTAGCAAAACTATCGAAATTCATAGAATCACCTGGATAAGAATTATAATTGAAAAATATAATCTTAAAAATTTTATTCATTACTTATTTTCTATTATGTTAACAGGTGTTAATAAAATTTATGATAACCGCGTAAACTTTTTTTTAATGGAAAAATAGTAAAAAAATAAAAAAATATGTTTATAATTTATTCATCATAAACATATTGTGAAGGTACTAAAGGCACCTTATATGCCTTTAAGATAGCTATTAAGCTATCAAGCTCTTTGGATTGCAATAGAAGAACAGCCTTTTCTTCCTTTTCATGGGTAAAGGCATAAAGATAGTCTAGGTCGATTCCTTCTTCCTTCAAGATCTTTAAAATGGAAGAAAGTCCTCCTGGAGTGTCTTCTATTATAGCTCCGATGATAGGAGTGTTCTTGACGATATAGTATTTCTCTTCAAGGACCTCCTTAGCTTTTTTAGGGTCTTCAACAACTATTCTTAAGATGCCGAATTCTGAACTGTCCGCTAAGGATAATGCTACAATGTTGATGTCATTTTCTGCAAGCAAATCTAAAACCTTATACAGGTTTCCTATTTTGTTTTCTATGAATATGGATAATTGGGTAATCTTATACATTTTCAACTCCCTCTAATATTAATGTAAATTACGTTTGTCAATAACTCTTTGAATCTTACCTTTTGTGCTTCTTGGAATGCTCTTAGGTGCAACCAGTCTGACCTTGACTGCAATTCCAATCTCATTTTGGATGTATTCTCCAATCTTGTTCTTTACAGCGATCATTTCCTTTATGTCATCTGAAAAGAGAGCCTCGGAAGCTTCCACCTTGATTTCAATCTCATCCATTATATCAGGTCTTGTGACTATGATTTGATAGTGAGGTTCGATGTCACTTACCTTAAGAAGTGCCTTTTCTATTTGTGATGGGAATACAGCAACTCCTTTCACTTTAATCATGTCATCTGATCTGCCGGTAATCCTTTCCATTCTTGCAAGGGTTCTGCCACACTCACAAGTGTCATAGTGAAGTGCAGTGAGGTCCTTGGTTCTGAATCTGATTACAGGCATGCTTTCTCTTTCAAGGTTAGTTAATACCAATTCACCGTGAGTGCCTTCAGGTAATGTGATTCCAGTTTTTGGATCAATGATTTCCGGATAGAAGAAATCTTCAGCAATGTGCAAGCCGTTCTGTGCACAGCATTCCATACCAATACCTGGACCCATCAATTCTGTAAGGCCGTAAATGTTATAAGCTTTGGTCTTAAATGTCTCTTCGATTCTGTCTCTCATTTCAGCTGTCCACATTTCAGCTCCGAAACCTATAGCTTTAAGACCAATTTCATCGAAATCTATTCCCTCTTCCTTAGCAACTTCTCCTAAGTAGATACCATAGGATGGAGTGAAGATAAGACAGGTACTTCCGAAGTCTGCCATGATTTCAACTTGTCTTCTTGTCTGTCCAGTTGAAATAGGGATGATTGTAGCCCCTAATCTGTGAGCGCCATAGTGAACACCGAATCCTCCTGTAAACAATCCGTAACCGTGTGTGTTCTGTATGATGTCGTCTTCATCAAGACCCATCATGGTAAGCCCTCTTGCAACGATTTCCCCCCAGTTGTCAATGTCCATTTGGGTGTATCCGCTTACCACAGGCTTTCCGGTAGTTCCGGAAGATGAGTGGACCTCTATGATTTCCTTCTTGTCGACTGCAAACATTCCAAATGGATAACATGCCCTTAAGTCATCTTTGGTAAGGAACGGCAACTTTTCAATATCCTTTAAAGTCTCTATGTCTTCAGGGAAGACATTTGCATTTGTATATTTTTCATTGTAATAGGGAATCTTGTCAAACGCCCTTTTTACAGTAGCCTGCAACTTCTTCAACTGAAGTTCAGAAATGTCTTCTCTTGACATGCATTCAATTTCTTCATTCCACATATTCTAACCTTTTTCTATTTGTGTAATTTTTGAATTTTTGTAATTATTATAATTATAATTAAATATCTTATTTTTTATATATGCTAATTTGCATAATAAATTTTTTTTAAATTTATTTAATTAATCCTAAATTCTTCATGTATTCCAAACTTTTTTCAATGAAATCTACAGACATTAACTCTAACATGTAGATGCCATCATACTTT